>JAGPKI010000011.1:14343-21852 GCA_018054005.1 Caldisericia bacterium | reverse complement strand
ACTATAATTTAATAAATGCCTGAAGAAAAAGAAGAAAGTTTTCGTGATTATGTCGAAGAGGCAATCTCTCTCCTTCCAATTGAGTTTAAGGAGAAGTTAAAAAATGTAGCTATTTTTGTTAAAGATTATCCAGAAAAAGAACTCTCCGCAAAGGATGGCCTCCTTTTGGGGCTTTACGAAGGTATACCTAATCCATTAAAGGGTTCTTTGGGCTATTCTTTTGCTCTTCCTGACAAAATTACACTATTTTCTGAGAATATCAAAAAAATTGCTGCAGTTAGAAATATAAAGATGAGTGAAATAATCAAAGAAGTCCTTTATCACGAGATCGCGCATCATTTTGGTTTTACTGAAGAAGAATTAAGAAGATGATGGAACAGAAGTTTTTTTTAATTTATTTGCTTTAATTTTTACAAATTTAAAATTGCCATCTTCATAATCTATAAAAATGGAATCTCCATCTTCTATTTCATCTTGAAGCATCTTTTCGGATATGGCATTGGAAATATATTTTTCTATTACTCTCCATAGAGGTCTTGCTCCAAATTTCTCATCAAAGCCTAAAGTTGCAAGTTGTTTCTTTGCTTCATTTGATAAAGTAAGCTTTATGTTATTATCGATCAACTCTTCTTGAATTTTCTTAAACAATAAATCTACTATCTTTAAAATGTCATCCTGAGTCAAGGAATTAAATACTATTTCATCATCTAATCTGTTAAGAAATTCTGGTTTGAAGTATTTTTTAAGTTCATTCATTAAATTTTCTTTCTTTAAAACTTTGTCTTCCTCGCTTGAATTTTTTTCCGTTGTAAAGCCAAGCACTTTACTGCTTTTCTGCCCACCCCATAAATTCGATGTGAGGATTATTATAGTATTAGAAAAATTTACTACCCTTCCCTGTGAATCTGTAAGTTTGCCATTATCAAAAATTTGAAGCAAAATGTTGTAAATGTCCGGATGAGCTTTCTCAATTTCATCGAATAAAACAACAGAATAAGGTTGCCTTCTAACAGCTTCGGTTAACTGTCCACCTTCATCATATCCTACATATCCTGGAGGAGCACCTATAAGGCGAGAAACTGAGAATTTTTCCATATATTCACTCATATCAAATCTAATCAATGCATCTGATGTTCCAAAAAGATATTCAGCTAAAACTCTTGCAAATTCTGTTTTACCTACACCTGTTGGACCTAAGAAAAGAAAAGCACCCACTGGTTTTCTGGAATCTTTTAAACCTGTTTTTGCTCTTCTTATTACGTTTGAAACAATATTAACAACTTCATTTTGTCCAATAATTTTTTGTGATAAAGTTTCTTCCATATGAAGTAGTTTTTCTTTCTCTTCTTTAATGAGTTTTCCAACAGGGATATTTGTCCACTGAGATACAACAACCGCCACATCATTTTCTGTTATCAATGGTTCATTAGATTTAATTTCCTCTTCCCACTCGGCTTTTAATTTTTCATATTCACTTCTTAATCTCTTTTCTTCATCTCTAAATTGAGCGGCTTTTTCAAATTCCTGGCCTCTTATGGCAGATTCTTTCTCTTTGCCCATATCTTTTACTTTCTCTTCAAGTTCTTTAAGAGAGATAGGTGGAATGGAAGCCTTGAGTTTAACACTTGCACAAGCCTCATCAATTAAATCTATTGCCTTATCTGGGAGAAATCTTTGAGTTATGTATCGAGCAGACAATTTAGCAGCAGAGATTATAGCCTCATCTGATATCATTACTTTATGATGTGCTTCATACTTATATCTTAAACCTCTAAGAATATCAATTGTTTCGGATACAGTAGGCTCAGATACATATATTGCCTGAAATCTTCTCTCAAGAGCAGGATCTCTTTCAATATACTTTCTATATTCATCAATAGTTGTAGCCCCAATACACCTAAGTTCTCCTCTGGCGAGAGCTGGTTTCAAAATATTTGAAGCATCAATTGAGCCTTCTGCTGCACCTGCTCCGATCACAGTATGTAGTTCATCTATAAATAATATTATTTCTCCACTTGCTTTTTTTATTTCATCCATAATCTTTTTCATTCTCTCTTCGAATTCGCCTCTATATTTAGTTCCTGCTACAATACCTGATATATCAAGAGAGATTACCCTTTTACCCTTTAAAATATCAGGTATTTCATTATTAACTATTTTTTGTGCTAATCCCTCAACTATTACGGTTTTACCAACTCCAGGGTCTCCAATTAAAACAGGGTTATTTTTTGTTCGCCTTGTTAAAATCTGGATTAAACGTTGAATTTCCTTTTCTCTGCCTATCACAGGATCCAATTTCTCCTGTTTGGCAAGCTGTGTTAAATCCCTACTGAATTGGTCCAGAGTAGAAGTTTTAACTTTAGGATTATTTCTCTCTCCTCCTTTTACTTCTTTTCTCTGATCAAAGCCATCCTTTTCGCCAATCAATGTTAAAACAACTTCCCTAACTTTAGCAAGATCAACTCCTGATTCTTCAAGAACTTTTGCAGCTATGCCTTCTCCTTCTCTAATTAAACCTAAAAGTATATGCTCAGTTCCAATATAGTTATGTCCTAAATCTTGTGCTTCCTGCGAAGCAATTTCAAAAACTCTTTTCGCTCTGGGAGTAAGTGTTACTTCTGTGGATGGAAAATCGTAAAATCTCATCTGTTTGTTTTCTTTGACAATGCTTTCAATCCTTTGATAAATGTATTGAAAGTTTATACCTAATAGGGAAAGTGCTCTATAAGCAACACCCTGACCTTCTCTAATAAGGCCTAAAAGGATATGTTCAGTACCCAAATAGTCATTGCCAAGTCTCTGAGCCTCTTCTTGCGATAACATTATCGCTCTTTGAGCTCTCTCTGTTAAATTATCCCAATTCACTATACAAAACTCCTTAAATTAAAATTAATATTCTAATATTAGAAATTCCCAATTTATCATCTATTTTTCATTCACTCTTTATTATACCATCTTTTAACTCAATTATATCCTTTGTTCTTTTTGCGAGTTCAAGATTATGTGTGGCGCATATGATAGTTACTCCAAAATCGTTATTCAGGGTGGAAAACAAGTCAAAAATGTTTTTTGCATTTTGAGAATCAAGGTTCCCGGTAGGCTCATCTGCAATAATAATTTCTGGATTATTAACAAGCGCTCTTGCAATAGCAACTCTTTGCATTTCTCCGCCGGATAGCTCACTTGGGAGATGTTTTTTCCTATTTAAGAGTCCTACTCGCTCTAATATATCATCAATAAACTTACCTGAAACTTTTTTACCACTAAAGAATATAGGTAGTGTAACATTTTCCTGGACAGTTAAAGTGGGAATTAAAAAGAATTGCTGGAAAATAAAACCAAAATATTTTCTTCTTATTTCTACTAATTTCTTCTCAGGGAGGTCTGTAACATCATTATCAGCAACAACTAACTTTCCACTACTCGGTTTATCAAGACAACTAATCATATTAAGTAAAGTTGTTTTCCCAGAACCAGATGAGCCGAGAATTGCCAAAAAACTTCCTTTCTTGATATCAAGGCTTACTCCAGCTAATGCTGCGATTTCATCTTTACCCATTTTATAATATTTTTTTAAATCTATTGCTTTGATTATTGTTGAATCATTATTCATTTCTTATGACCTCCATAGGGGGAATTTTAGTAGCAGAATAAGCTGGAAATATGCTTGAAAGCACACCAATCGCGACAGCCACTAAAACAGTTAGTATTAAAGAAGGAAATGAATAATAAACAAGTCTACCAAGTGGAGCGCCTTCTATTAATTTTCTAATAAAATATTCAATTGTACCTGAGAAACCAACAGCTAAGATAATACCCAGAAATGCAGAAATAAGTACAATAATGATTGTTTCAGTTATTATCAAGAAAAATATTTGACTATTTCTTGCACCAATTGCTTTTAGCATTCCTAATTCTTTTTTTCTCTCAGATATACTCATATATAAAGTATTAACAAGACTCACCAATCCAATTAATAATGTAAATATTGTTGCAACCTGTAATAATTGCTGAGTTGTTGAAACAAGTCCATTCAATGTTGATTGAACCTGTGTAAAAGTTACTGTTTGGACATCAGGTATTTGAGCAAGCATGTTTGCCACCATACCGATTTTTGCACCTTGCTTAACTTTTATAGCTACAGCAGTTAAAGAATTGCTTTTACCTGCTAATTTTTCTGAATACCTCAATGGTACATATATAAAGTTGTCATCTGAAGTTCCAGTAATGGAGAGAATGCCAACAATTTTTGTTTCTACTTTATTGTTAGTTAGATAAACTTTGCTACCTATTTTCAAATTTAATTCTTTAGCGAGATTAGCACCAATTATTGCTTCGTTTGCAGTTAAAGATGAAAATTTACTGCCGTTAAGTTTCCAGTATGGTTTTAATTCAAAAAGACTATCAGAAATACCGTACAATGCAGTTTCATAGTCAGGAGAATTAATTGTTGTATGAATAAGGAGCAATGGAGAGGCTATATCCACAAATTCATTTTTAGCAATTTCTTCAAATTGAGCATATGTTAAAGTTTTATCCATTTCTCCGCCATGGAGTAGAAGAGAAGTTGCTTCGTAAGGACACCCTTTGGGTACAGCTAAAATATGTATTCCAAAACTTAAAAATTCATTTCCAAGTGAGCGACTATACCCTGCATTAAATGAAATTAAACTAAAAAATATTGCTATCACTATCCCAATACCAATTATTGTTAGGATTGTCCTTATTTTTCTTCTTAACAAATTTTTGAAAGCAAGTGAAAAGAAATTCATACTAACAGATCCATTCTTATCACTTCAGAAGGACTCAGTGAACCTGCTTTGTATGCAGGGTATATTCCTGCAATAAATCCTACTATGATAGAAAACAATACTCCATAAATCAATATTAAAGGTGTAAGAGAAATAATACCCCCAGCAGGTGGTGAAGGAATAAAACTTTTGGTAATTACATTAAGCATAGGAGCAATAATATATGAAGCAAGAATAGCGAATAAACTACCTATTATAGAGACTAAAAAAGACTGAATAAAGATAAAACTCGCTATCTGTCCACCTGTTGCACCTATTGCTTTAAAAACTCCAATTTCTCTTATCTGCTCAAGAACACCTATTAATGCACTATTTAAAATTTGAATGCCACTCACTAATACAGTTATAATAACAATCCCCAGCAAGAGAGCCCTTACAATACGAATATATCCCATAACTACTGACAGAACATCACTCATAGTAACTACTTGAACATCTTTTATTTTTTCTATTTCAGTAGTTGTTTCTTTTAATTTAGTTATATCTTTTAGTGATATAGCTACGCCAGTTATTTTACCAGGGACATTTAGTTCATCCTGAGCGTTCTTCAAAGGCAGAAATATAATATTATCGTCTTCTGTGCCAGTTTCTGGAATAACATGCAAAACCTTATATTTATTTCCACTATTTCCCAGTTTAATATAATCACCTTCATTTACTCCAAGAGCTAAGGCTTTTCTTTTACCAATTATTGCTCCAGTTT
Organism: Caldisericia bacterium; assembly: GCA_018054005.1. Taxonomy (GTDB): domain Bacteria; phylum Caldisericota; class Caldisericia; order UBA6126; family JAGPKI01; genus JAGPKI01. The sequence goes on along the minus strand of JAGPKI010000011.1, from coordinate 16,338 downwards.
CATTTAAAAATAAATTCTTGGATACTTCCCAGTTTTTCTTGAGATTAAATACTCCATCCGTTACACCATAAATAATATCTGTACTTTGTGGTGATTCCTGAGAGGGTAAAACTCCCATAACCATTGCATAGTAATCATAAATATTTTGTAGACTTGATATTTCCGGTACAACTGATTCATTTAAATAATTAGGGATGATGCCTCCGTGCATTATTAAAGCTGTCGCCTCGTAAGGACATCCTTTAGGTATTGCCAATAAGTGAACTCCCAGGTTATTAATATCCTTCATAATCGCCTTATTATAACCTTCAATAAGTCCAAGAAAACTTATCAAAAAAGTTATAGAAATAACCACAGAAAGAATTGTTAGGAAAGTTCTATTTCTATTTCGTTTGAGATTTTTAAAAGAAAAGTTAATTAGAACAAACAAATTCATTATAAATGATTACTCATTTTCAAGTAAATAATCAATTATCTTTGAAACAACTTCCTTCATGTTCTCCTTATACCCCTCTTGAAAATAAGCTATTTTACCATCTTTGTCCACTAAGAGAAATGTTGGATAACCATTGATTCCATATGAATATGACACAGATCCATCTTTATCAAGTACCACTGGGAATATATGCTTACCACCAGGGTATTTACTTTTCACTATTTGAGGTTCTTCTTTGCAATCAATGCTTATAACAGTAAAATCCTTGTTTGAATAATTCTTATATAATTCTTCTACATGTGGAGCCTGAACCTCGCACCAGTAACACCAGGTAGTAGTAAAGTCAAGTAATACAATTTTCCCTTTATAAGAGGAAAGACTTAATGTTCCCCCATCAATTTTTTCAAGTGTAAAATCCTTAGCAAGAATTCTCATTTCCGAAGGTATAAGACCTGTTGGTAGAGTTGTATTATTAGAAGTAGATTCTTCAGGTTTAGCAGGATTTTCTTTTGGATTATCAACTGGTTGAGTAATTTCAGAAGTACTCTCTTTTGGGCTTTGAGGAATTTGATTCGTTTTATTAGAACAAGAATTACTGAATAAAACAATTAAGCAAACAGTTATAATAATATAAATTTTTCGATTTTTTATTATTTTTCTCATATTTTCTTACACCTCATTCGTTTATAAATTTTAAAATTAATAATTAATTGTAAATATTGCTAAAAATAGAATAATATTTTAAATAGATAAATTCAATTTTATTGAGGTTTATGAAGAAAATAGCTTAAGAAAAGGAGTTTTTATGAAGAATTTATGGGCACCATGGAGATATGTATATATAAGAGGGAATAAAGATAAAGAATGTTTCTTTTGCAAAATGATTAAAGAAGATAAAGATAGCGAAAATTACATAATTTATAGAGGTAAATATAATTTTATCGTTTTAAATAAATATCCATATTCTCCCGGACACTTAATGGTTGTTCCTTATTCACATATTAGTCAATTATCTGAACTAAGAGATGAAGCATCATTAGAATTTATTAATCTTATTGATTATTCAATTAGATTACTTAAGGCTACTTTTGAACCACAAGGGTTTAATGTAGGGATGAATATAGGAAAAGTAGCTGGTGCTGGAGTAGAAGACCACATTCATGCTCATGTAGTTCCACGTTGGACAGGAGATTCTAATTTTATTACAGTTATTGGAGAAACTAGGGTTATATCTGAAGCATTAGAAGAAACATATCGTAAACTGATAAATACTATTCAAAATAAGAGTGTACTTTTAAAAATAAATTAAATGTTTGAAAAATCATCATTTTCTTTTAGACTTATAATCATATTTTAAAGATTGGAGAAAATTCTATGTTGAATAATAAAAAAATAAATGGAGTTGCATTAACATATGATGATGTATTAATATTACCTGCTTATTCGAATATTCTTCCAAGAGATGTAGACTTACATACAAGATTTACGAAAAACATATCTTTAAATATTCCAATTGTGAGCGCTGCAATGGATAGGGTTACTGAATCACGTTTAGCTAT
>JAGPKI010000011.1:8090-14243 GCA_018054005.1 Caldisericia bacterium | reverse complement strand
ACAACAAGAATAATAGCAGGTTGTGGTGTTCCACAGTTTTCAGCGATTATGATGTGCTCAGAAATTGCTGATAAATACGATATTCCAATTATTGCTGACGGTGGTATAAGATACTCTGGTGATATAACAAAAGCGATTGCTGCGGGTGCAAGTACTGTTATGCTTGGCAATCTTTTAGCTGGTCTTGATGAGAGTCCTGGTGATCTAATATTTTATGGTGGTAGGCAATACAAAGAATATAGAGCTATGGGGTCAATTGAAGCAATGAAAGAAGGAGGCGGAGAGAGATATTTTCAAGAGAGCACTCCTGCTGCTAAATTGGTACCCGAAGGTATTGTAGGAAGAGTTCCTTACAGAGGAAAACTTCAAGATTTTGTTTATCAATTAATTGGAGGATTAAGATCTGGCATGGGTTATGCTGGCGCTCATAATATAGAAGAACTTAGAAAAAATACTAAATTTGTTCAAATAACTTCTACTGGGATTAAAGAATCACATCCTCATGATGTTTCTATTGTGAGAGAAGCACCTAATTATTGGATCAAGTAATTTTATAGTTTATAGTTTTTATTTTACAGTTTTACTATCTAATCATTCTAAGAAGATTTATGCTTAAATCTTCTGGCATAGTCAAGCTATCGCGTAAATTTTCACAATAACTTTTAATAATCTTAAACTGTTTTACAAGCTCAATACACTTTTTACAGCCTTTAACCTTAAAACAATTCTCAATATGTGCAAGGAATTCTTCCTCTTTTATTCTTGATAATCTACCATCCACATAATCATTTACGAAACACTCACAATACTTGCATTTTTTGTTAATTAAAATATTAGTCAGTATCATACTTTTCTTTAAGCCTCTCTTTAAGAATTAACCTACCCCTATGTAAGCGTGACCTTACTGTTCCAACAGGAACCTTAATTATTTTTGCAATATCTTCATACATAAGTCCCGAGATATCCGATAAAATTATTACTTCTCGGAACTCTCTTGGAAGCATAAGTATAGCATCTCTAATGTCAGAAATGGTAATGCTATCAAGATAGTCATTTTCCAAAGAATAATTTTTAGAAATATCTACTTCATGATTTTTAATATTATTTTCTTTGCTTTTCTTTTTGCTTTTAGTTATATAAATATTTCGCATAATTTTTAGTATCCAGGATTTAAAGTTAGTATTCTTTTTAAACTTTGAAAAAAATTTATAAGCCCTGATAAAAGTATCTTGTACAAGATCTTCAGCTTCATCACTGTTTCTTGTGTAATAATAAGCAACTCTATAAACATCATCTTTATATTTTATAAAATAATTCTCAAATAAATCCTTATCTTTACTCATATAAATATATTTTTATGAAAAAAGTTTAAAAAATAGAAAGGTATTAATCAAAAATTCTATCAATTTGGATTCTATTCAATAAAAGGAGGATTTTCGCTATTATTAGAACCACTTAAAATATCCTTCTTTTGTTCCCTTGAAATATTTACACCAGGAGGTGTAAAAAGATATACGTATTCACCAAATTTATCTGCTACTCCGCCCAATGCATCCACTGCCCCTGATAAATAAGCAACAAAATAAGATAATATTGTTCTGTCGGCATCGCCGTTCTCAAAATCAACAATTATCAACCTGTTTTCTTTTAGGAAATTTACAGCTCTTCTTGCATCTTCCTTAACTTTTGGAGTTAGAGATACAACAACTACAGTCTTAAATTCAGATACTTGTTTAGTGTATTTTGGTTGTTGTTTTTTGTTTACAGGTTTTACATCTTCAACTTTTGTGTCATCTTCAATAGATTCGTTTTCTTCGTCTAATTCAACGCCCAATAATTTATAAAACCAATCTAAAATATTTTTCATATTTTAACTCCTTCCAAATATTGCTCTTCCAATCCGCAGCATTGTAGAACCCTCTTCTATGGCAATTTTATAATCATCGCTCATTCCCATCGATATATATGGAAGTTTTAAATTATATAATTTATTAATCTCCTCCCAAACTTTAAATAATCTTCTAAAACAATCTCTTATTAAGTCTTGAGTAGCTTTAAGGGGAGCTATTGTCATAACACCAATTAAATTAATATTAGGTAATTTAATTAAATTACTAACAATGTTATTAATATCTTCGGGAAATAAACCATATTTTGTTTCTTCGTAAGAAGTCTTAACTTCGATCATAACATCTACAGTAATATTATTTTTAGAGGCTTTTCTGGAAATTAATTCACATAATTCTATTGAATCAATAGAATCAATGCTTGAAAAATAACTTATTGCTTTACTCGTTTTATTTTTTTGAAGATGTCCAATAAAGTGGAAGTTTTTTTTATTTAAGTGCGAATTATCATACAGATAATCTAATTTTTTAGATGCTTCTTGAAAGTAACTTTCTCCGAATAAATCAATACCCTCTTTGTAAACTTCTAAAATTAGTGAAGGATCAACTCCTTTAGTTACTGCCATAATTTTTATATCCTGATCATTTCTTCCACAATTTTGAGCTATCTCTTTGATGTTTCTCTTAAGGGATTCAATTCTTTTCTTAATAAGGTTGCTTTCAGTATTTATCATTTACTTTCTTTGCTTAATTTCTCTTTTGCAAGGTTAGCATCACAATACACTTCTTCAAATTTTTTAAGTCCTTGAACTATATAATTATTTCGCGAATAATCTTTTCCAAGAACAGTTACTTTTAAAGCTTCTGGCAAACCTGAAGCATTTTTAATATAAACTATATCTTCGCCTTTTTCATTTTTAGTCAACGAAGTAATTGGCAAATATGAAGCAGTAGTGGTACCAAAGACAAATCTACCAGAAATTTTTCTCCAATTTAGTAGAGTATCAATATAATATTCAGTCGAAAAAACAGCCAAACATTTATTGTCTTCTCTGTCTTGTAATTTTTCAATTTTTCCATTTATTAGCATATTTACAGGGTATTCAACTGCGAAAACTAATTCTTTATTCTCATTAATTTTTTGTTTTTCTTCATTATCGAATACCAAAATATAGCTAATTTTGTCATTACCAACAATTTTAAAAATAAAATCACCCTTTTTAACTACATCACCATCTGCTATTCTTTCTTGCCTTACAGGTGGCTCTAATATTTCTGAAATCAGTAATTTATCTATATTATTAACTTTATATTTATCCTCGCAATTATCAATTATATAAGTGACAAGACCACCATTTTGAGCTTTTACAGAAACATTCGTTCCGTCATTTTTAATAATTTGGACTATTTCAGTGTCTTTTTTTACTATTTCACCTGGCTCTATCAATCTTTTTACTTTTCCATCTGTCTCTGCATAGTATATTTTCTCGTCTTTTGCAATAAAACCTGATGCAGGATATGATATTTCAATTCTTTGAAGTTCCGCATAAGTGGTTTCCGGTGTTTGACTAAAAGAGAAATCATTAAATACATAATATAAGATACCTGCAGCAATTAAAACCATCACTAATCCAAAAATATAGTTAAATGTAGAAAGCTTTTTTTTCATTACTATATCATTGTTCCAATCTCTTTTTTAAATAAAATGGTATATCGATAAAACTTTCTCTATCATCCTTATCTTCTTCATTTGAATTTACTTTAAATTCATCGTCTGGTAATATTTGTTTATGATGGTCAAAACCAGTAGCAATAACTGTTATTTTTATTTCTTCATCCATATCATCTTGTATTACAGCTCCCCAAATTTTTAAAGCATCCTTATGAACTGAATTTGTTATTATCTTTGCTGCTTCGTTAACATCGGTAATAGTAAGACCTTTTCCTCCAGTCATATTAAAGAGAAGCCCTTTTGCTCCTTGAATATTATTTTCAAGTAGTTTACTATTAATTGCTCTTTTTGCTGCTTCAACTGCTCTGTTTTCTCCTTTTGCAGTACCGATGCCCATCCACGCACTACCTGCATCTTTTATAATAGTTTTTATATCTGCAAAATCAACATTTACTAATCCAGGAACATTTATAATATCCGATATACCCTGAACTCCCTGCCTGAGTATGTCATCTGCTAAAAGAAAAGCTTCTGTTAGTGAGGTTGATTTAGTAGAAACTTGTAAAAGTCTGTCGTTGCATAAAGTAATAAGTGTATCAACGTGGTTTTTAAGTTTAACAATTCCTTCTTCAGCAACTTTCGCTCTTCTTTCACCTTCAAAATAAAAAGGTTTTGTAACTATAGCGATTGTGAGAATACCCATTTCTTTTGCTATTTTAGCAATTACAGGACTAGCACCTGTGCCAGTACCACCACCCATACCAGTAGTCAAAAAAAGTAAATCAGTTCCGTTGAGAACTTCTCTTATTATTTCTTCGCTCTCTAAAGCGGCTTTTTCTCCAAGATCTGCTACAGAGCCAGCACCTAATCCTTTTGTAATTTTTGGTCCTATTTGGATTTTTGTAGGAGCAAGCGATATACTTAATGCTTGAACATCAGTGTTAACTGCAATAAATTCAACACCAGTAATTCCACACTGAATCATTCTATTTACAGCATTTGTTCCGCCTCCACCTACGCCTATAACTTTAAGAGTAGCTTTTGTATGAGTCCAAGGATCCAACTCATTTAACATTTTTTATCTCCTTTCCAAATATAAACATGATGGGTATAATTTCATAAATAATAACAATTAAAAACATAAAATCAAGAAATAAATCATTTTTTTCTGCATATTATCCTATTTTTAAATCTAAAATCCAATTCACTATAATTATTATATTCGTTTTTCTCTTTCAATAGATTTTTGACCTTAAAAAAAATATCTTCAATAATATTATAATCTTTTCTGTAACCTATTATTATTCTTTTTTTATCGTAAGACATAAAACTGAGTCCAAAGGTATCATCAAAGTTTATTTCTGAAATCATTGGATAAAATTTGCTTTTTGCTAAATTAATATAAAGTAAAAATGGTCTTACATGGTCATTGTAAATTACTTTTGCATCATTTTTTGATTTCACATTCACAATAAAAACAGATAAAGAATTATTATTGGTATCATTATTTATATTTTCGTTAATCAAAAATCCTTCTTTGTCAATACTCAAAGGATATCCATTAAGTTTGATAATATAATTACATACTTCTTGAACAATATCTATTTCCCATTTTAAAAAACCTTTTTTCTTAAGAGATACCCTTTCGATATTTCTAATTTTTTCTTCAATTTTGTTATTTTTAATTTTCCACTTGAAAGTTAAACCCATGAATGAAGATTTACTGATTTCATCTTTTACTTTTGTAGCTATGCTATCAGGTGCATTAACCTCAAATAGAGGCAAAAATATAACTTCACTATTAATAAAAATAATTATAACTATTGATAGAACTAAAAATACAAAAAATTTAAATCTTTTCATAATTTTCCTCGTGCCCGAGAGGAATTGAACCTCCACTCCTCGGCTCCGGGGGCCGATGCTTTATCCATTAAGCTACGGGCACAACAATTTTTAAATAATATATGTTATATTGCTTGCAAAAACAAATTAAATTATATTGTTTTTTTTAACTTTCTTTTTAAATTTATTTTCATCAATCATTTATTATGATTAAAAAGTGAATTTATATAATATATTTTCTCTGACCTGTCCCTTTAAATGAGAACATTTTTAATATATTATTTATTTGAATATTATCCCTCTATAACACTTCATATTATTTCTGCCACAACACAAGCATGAAAGTAATAACATTAATCCTTTTCTTGTGCCTATTTCTAAATAATCAAAATTTAATCTCTTAACCAAATATAATTTTGGAGTTTTTGGTTTTCAGAGGAATTATAAGATTGTATTTAGTAAAGAATTTAGACAGTTTAGTTATTCAAGAGATACACGAAAAATATTATTTTTATACCTTATTGTGGCAGAAATGCCATTAGATCTTTAATTGAATATTTGTCTCCTAATTTTGCAACTGAAGATAACTACTTCTTGAAAAAAGTCTCTTTAATTAACATTTTTCCTTGTCATTTAGAAAGCGCGGTATTAGTGAACAATTTATGAAGAAACTCTTCATCTGTCTTTTTGCCATTCTGTGCTCTTTTTGTCATCCTGTGCTTTTTTTCATTCCCGCCCCTTTTTTTGCCATTTCTGCCATCTTCCTGTCTCATTTTTGACTATTTTTTTCAT
>JAGPKI010000011.1:0-7990 GCA_018054005.1 Caldisericia bacterium | reverse complement strand
TTTTATCGAGGATCGAGTAACTTGTCATCCCCAAATTGATTGGGGATCCAGTGTTTACTTCTTTTCTTCCTTTTAACAGAAGTAATAAATACTTCCTGGATTCCCGCAATCGCTTCGAATGACCGCCGCTGTCATCCTCGAAATCTTTTATCGAGGATCCATTCTTCTCTTTTTCTTATGTAATAAAAAGAATAGTCTGGATTCCCGCAATCGCTTCGAATGATAGAAGGGGTAGTGCGGAATTGTACTGTGTAAGTAAATACAATTCTTAATTACAAGTGAGACAATACAGCATTTTCACAATTGTAAAAAGAAATTCATCAAGTTTACTATTTTGACTATTAATCTCTAATGGAAGCGTATTTGCAATTCACAACTGGTTATTTAAGTAAATTTATAGATCGCCAGAGTAGTCGCTTAAACTTAAATAAGGTGAATTGAAGTTCCATTTAAAAGAGTTATATTATTCTTTATGTATAGACAACTTGAACATCCAGCAGATTTATATTTTGAAGTAGTTGGTAAAGATTTAAATGAAATATTTACTGATTCAGCTTCCGCTATACTCGAATATATGGGTACTATTGATAAAGACAGCACTGTACAAATGGAAATTTTTGAGTTTGAAGGTTCAATAAATGATATACTTATTGAATTTTTAAATGAAATTCTTTTCGAGGCTATTGTAAAAGATAAATACCTTATTCAAGCAAAAGTATCAATTGATAGTGACTGGGAAAACAATCTCGAGCACAAAGTCAAAATATATGCTTATTTTAAAAAATTTAAAGAGATAAAGCGCGAGATAAAAGCTATATCTTATCACATGGCAGAACTTAAATATTTTGATGATAAACTAATTTTCAGGTTTATAGCAGATGTTTGATAGAATTTTATCTTCCCCGGACAATGTGTAAACCAATCCTATAATTATTTTCTGTCTTATCTCAGAGCTATAAACATTTTCGATTCCGAAGGGCATGAGTATACTGTTGAATTTACCATCTTCATAAAGCATTGTAGAAATCTCTCCACTATTTAAATATTTGAAAAGAGGAGTTACGCCATTTTTTGAAGGTTCAAATGCTGGATAAGTTATATAAGTTGTTCCATCAACTAATGGATCGTAAAGGTCGAAAACGAGTCCACTGAATTTTGTAGCAGCAGAGCCAATTAAAGTGCTTTCTCTAATATTACTATCTTTTTCTATAATACCAAAATAGTCTTCCATGTATTTTTCATCTCTCATAATCAAATGAAATGTGTTTCCACACAATGCAATATTCCCGCCATAATTAAGATATTTAGCAATTTCGTCTCTATCTTCTTTTTTATAAAGAGAATTAGAGTTTCTACCCGTTACATATAGAACAGTGTTATAAGGAAGGTAATTAAAAAATACGGGTTTACCGTCTTTTGATACAACCCAAACATCATAATTTATTTTGGACATAGATAGTGTTTTAGTATAAACATCTCCTATTCTTAAATAGTTATCAATTATAAAGTCGCCTGTCTGTGTATCGTCAACAAATAAGACTTTTTTTGGATTTTTTTCCATATTAATCTCGAAATTCAGATTACTGCTATTATCAACTTTTGCTCTTATTACTTTCGGCGTGAATTCTTTTGCAACAATAAGTATTTCAAAATATCCAAAAGGTAATGATAAAGTTAAAACATTTTTAGTGTTAAATTCAGTAATGTTAATGCTTTTTCCCATGTAAAATACATTAGCAAATGCATGATCTAAATCTATGTCTTTAAGCGATATATTTATGTCATAAAGGGGAGATTTCTCTGGATGTAGTTCTAACTGGCATACATCGTATTTTTTCAAATCGAATTCGTATTGAGATATTTGATAGCCATATCCTTCAAAAACAAACCTATATTTATAGGGTTCAAGGTTTTCAATTGAGAATTTTTCTCCTTCAGTAAAGATAGAGAATTGCTTATTGTCTTCTCTAATAACATTTATTCTAAAGTTAGAATCAGGTGGGAAAGTGCATTCAAGTTTTTTAGAAGATTCAAACCAATTCATTAGTTTATCAAGTAAAGCTATTCTTTGCATCTTTAAACCAATTCCTTCAATACCAAAACCGAGTAAAACTCCTTTGTATATACCATTTGTAGCTTTAATACCTGCATATTTTTCTTTCTTATACTCAACATACTGTAAAATAGGTTCAACTATGTTGCTATCGCCAACAGTAATAACATCGCATGTTTCCTGATTATTTGCCCCACTATCCCCAGAAAGCGAAAATAGAAAATCTTTAAAGTCTTCACTTTTTTCGAATCCGCAAACAGACGGAAAACTCATTGATTCTTTACTAGAAACATTGAAATATTTACTTAAGAATGTTTGTCTATAGTAATTTTCCAATGTTAAAATCAATCTTCCAGTTATGAGAAGTCTTCCACCATTATCGAGATATTTTGCAAGCTCTGATTCTTCTTCAATAGATATACCACCACTGTCGCAAAAATAGATAATCGAATAGTAATTTTTAAAATCGGAAAAATTGAGAGAGATTTTATTAGAATCTACATAAGTATAACTTTTATTAAGGTTATGCAGTGCTTCAAAATAGTAGTTTCTTGCAAGTTTTGGAGGATTAGTAATTGTAATATACGGTGAAACACCTTCTATTAAAAGAATTGAAGATTTTTTTAAGCGTATATTTAAATAGTCCTTTGCATTGTTTAAATCTATATTTTTACTCTCATACCCAGAAGCAAAAATTGTAACTGTCTCTAAAGAATCTAAATTTAATGAAAATCTACCATTATCAAGAGATTCGTATTGTTCCTCGCCAACAAAGATTTTTGCCTTTAATGGCTTATTATCTTCTTTACTTTTTACAACACCCTCAAATTTGATTCTTTCTTCTATGGGAGCTTGTATGTCTATATTAAGATCGCTATCTTTAACATTTATTATTGCAACTTTTATTGATTTGCCTTTATATAAAAGTTCGAATTTGTATGAACCAGGAAGAAGATAAGTGGAATAGTTACCTTCTTTATCTATATATATAGGTAGATTAATATCAGAATTATATAAGTTAAAGCCGTCTCTGTAGTTTAAAATTTTACCGTGAATTCTCTTACTTTCAGATAGTAATTGATAGCTTCTTTCAAGATTTAATTTACCAAATCCATATCTTGAGTCTGCACCAGGCTTACCTGTATCTATTGCTCCGACTTTAAGAATATGCATTAAATCATATGCTGAAGCAAGAGGAAATGCCTGCATTAATAGTGCAACAGCACCAGCAACATGTGGAGTTGCCATAGAGGTTCCACTCCATTTTTCGTATTTACCTCCTGGAACTGATGAATATATTTGTACACCAGGTGAAGAGATATCTGGCTTTACATATGTTGCCAACAAGCCTTCCTCCTCCCATGTGATTTTATCATTACCAGACGAAAAGGTAGCTGCTTTTGAATTTTTATCGTAAGCACCAACACCAATAGCATTAGGAGAATTTCCAGGACTTGAACTTAATCCATCACCTTCGTTTCCAATCGCACAAACAGGCAATATATTATTACTTAATAATTTCTCGAAAACTTTAGTCCATGTTTTATAATAACCAATTGCTCCAAGAGACATATTAACAGCCCGAGGCGCATCATCTGTTGAAGGGTCATTATCAGGGTCTAAAACCCATTCCAATCCTCCTAAAATCTGAGAGAAAGTTCCCCCACCTCGAGGTATTACTAAGCCAACTGCTAATTTTGCGTCTGGTGCAACTCCGAGTGGAAGAGATACAGATCCACCAACCGCTATTCCAGAAACATGTGTTCCGTGGCCATCGCTATCATATGGTTTGCTATCAGATATTATTGATCCAGATGAGGAAAATTCAGCCCAGTTTACTAATTTATTTTTTAATGCTGGATGTTCTGTATCTATACCAGTATCAAGAACTGCTATTTTAATACCTTTACCCGTAACTCCTTTGTCCCATAATTCTTTTACGCCTATATCATCTAAATTCCATAAATTTTGATTATTAGTCTCTTTCTCATTTTCATTTTTTATGGGAAGAGAATTAATTTCAAAATTATCTATAAGCTTTGCTTTTGGAAATAGCAACTGAGACAAAGTATTGATTGTATCTTCGTTAGAAGTTATGCTTATTGCATTAAGCCCATCAAAAGTTTTAAAATCATTAATAATATTAAGCTTCTTATAGTTAGTTAGTGCCCCTTCAATCTTTTTAAAGTTATATGCACAATCCAAAAAAGCTACTTTTGTAACTAAAGACTCTGCTGCTTTTGTATTAATTATATTAGTGTAAGGCGAAGAGAAAAAACAAGAGAAAAACAGTATACAAATTATTAAAGTAGTAAATTTCTTTTTCATATTAATTATTCTACGCCGGAGACATTGCCATCTTCATCGATTTTAAAATTTGATGAATTTGGTTTCATCGGCAATCCTGGCATTGTCATTATGTTTCCAGCAATTGGAACAATAAAACCAGCTCCAGAGAAGATATTTACCTCCTCAATATTGATATCATAATTATATTCATTATTTAAATTTAAAAGTTTTGGATTGTCAGAAAGAGAATATTGCGTCTTTGCAATACATATCGGTAAGCTACCAAAACCTATGGATTCTATTTTTTCTATATCTTTTGATGCCTTGCGGGAATATTTTACATCTTTTGCTCTGTATATTTTTTTAGCAATTGTTTCAATCTTTGTTTTAACAGGTTGATCGAGATTGTATATGAAATTTTTAGTTTTAATTATAGTCGATTGGGCTAACTTTATTATCTCTTTAGCCATTTCAAGACATCCTTCGCCACCAAGATTATATGGATCTGTAACAATTCCCTTAAATCCTAATTTCTCAATCAAGCTTAAAGTATGATTAATTTCCTTATCAGTATCAGAATTAAATTTATTAAGACCAACCACAATAGGTACTCCAAAAGAAGACATATTTTCAAGGTGAACTTTTAAATTTTCAATTCCTCGATTTATCGCATCTAAATTTTCACCTTTTAAAGCAGAAACAGGTAGTCCACCGTGATATTTAAGTGCCTGAATACTTGCCATAACTACAATAGTATGTGGGTAAAAGTTCCCTAATCTCGATACAATATCTACAAATTTTTCACCACCTAAATCAGCACCAAAACCAGCTTCTGTGATTACCATTTCAGCTTTTTCGAGAGCTACTTTAATGGAGACAATGCTTGATGAGCCAGTTGCAACATTACCAAATGGTCCCATATGAATTATAGCAGGATTATTTTCGAGAGTTTGCACAATGTTTGGTCTTATTGCATCTTTTAAAAGCACAGCCATTGCTTCTTCTGCATCCATACTCTTGGCAAAAACAGGGTTTCCTTCATATGAATAACCAACAAGAATTCTTCCCAATCTTTCTTTAAGATCAGGAATATTCAATGCCATAGACATTATTGCCATAACTTCAGAAGCTGCAGTAATTAGGAAAGAGTCTTTTCTTGGAAATCCATTTTTTTCTCCAAGTCCAATTATTATTTCTCTGAGAGTTCTGTCATCAAGGTCTATCGTTCTTCTAAATTTTATATCTCTATAATCTATGCCAAGCTTATTTCCGAAATTTATGTGATTGTCAATTAAATCTGCTAATAGATTATTAGCGTAAGTTATTGCATGAAAATCTCCAGTAAAATGAAGATTTATATCTTCCCTTGGTTCTACCTGAGATTTCCCGCCTCCTGTGGCTCCACCTTTCATTCCGAGAGTTGGTCCCAAAGAAGGTTGTCTTAAAACGGCTACGGCCTTTTTGTTAAGCTTGTTTAGAGCATCTGTTATTCCTATGGCATTTGTAGTCTTGCCAACTCCTGCAGGAGTTGGAGATATTGCTGTTACAAGAATAAGCTTAGAATCTCTTATTTGTTTTTCTGACTCTTTAACAACACTATAATTAATTTTTGCTTTATATTTACCATAGTTTTCAATCTCAGATGGTGACAAGGAGATTTTTTTTGCAACTTCTTCTATAGGCAAAAGATTAATATCGTTCATCATAATATTATCTGGGTACCTCCCATTCCTTTAACTGAATTATAAATATTAGATGGTGAGGTTATCACAGACCTCTTTCCGGTAGATTCGGTAAATTTAATACAGGCTTTGATTTTTGGTTCCATGCTTCCTTTTTCAAAATGTCCTTTATCTAAATACTCTCTTAATTTTGATACTTTTATTTCTTTAATCATTTCTTCACCTTCTTTTTTATAATTTATATAGGCATGATCAACTGCTGTAGAAATAATAAATAGATCAGCATTCAAGGATATTGCAAGTAGAGCTGAAGCAGCATCTTTATCAATTACTGCTTCACATCCCACATATTCTCCATTCTTCTTGACGACAGGAATACCTCCACCACCGCAAGCTATGACTACAAAATTATTATCAATAAGTGTTCTGATACAATTTATTTCAATAATAGAAATCGGTTTTGGTGAAGGCACAACCCTTCTGTATCCACGTCCTGAATCATTAATATATTTCCATCCATACATTTTTGCATGTTTAATTATTTCTTCTTCAGTAAAAAATGCACCTATCGGTTTTGTTGGATTTTCAAAAGCAGGATCATCTCGAGATACAACAACCTGTGTAATTATCGTTACAGCTTCTTTTTTGATACCTTCTTCCTGCATAACCTTGTTTAACGCCATCTGCAGATGATAACCAATCGCACCTTGAGTATTAGCTACACAATAATCAAGAGGAAATAATGGAATTTCATCTTTAGCTTTTTCGGACATTCTTAGGAGGTATCCTACCTGAGGGCCATTACCATGAGTTATTACGATTTCATCATTATTGTTTAATATTTTTACAAGATTTCTGCATGTTTCTGTAATTTGGTTATATTGTTCAGATGTAGAAGATACACTATTCTCACCATTTATAATTGAATTACCACCAATAGCTATTACTATCTTCATTTATCTTTATTCCAATTAAATTATTACAAAACCAGCATAAGATACAACTGAACTTGTATCGTTTGTAACTTCTCCTGAATCTGTGTAATCAAGGAGAATTGCTTCTTTTGCTCCCCTTTCTTTAGAATAATTTATCGCAACTGCCATAGGACCACTGCCACACATTGAAATATCATATTCATAAACAACATTCATAAGCCCTAATGAATCAAGATTTTTAATTTTTTCGAAAGCTAAAAAATCTAACTCTTTTGCTTCTCTTCTGCTTACATAGTGAGACATATCAGAAGAAGCTATGACAAGCACTCTGTCTTCTGAAGCCTTAATAATCGCATTTGATAAATCATTGATAAATTGAATAGAGTAATTACCCATTACTATCGGTACAAACTTAAAATCCCTTTTAAAATATTGTAACATTGGAAGCTGAACTTCAATTGAATGTTCGTTTAAATGAGCTAAAGCGTCAGCTTTAAGAAATTTCGAATTTGAGATAATATTTTCTGCTAATTCTGAGTCTATTTGAACTTTACCCATTGGTGTTTCCCACACTCCTTCTGCTATAATTGATAAAGGAGCACCTAAGCCTGTATGATTAGGACCGATTATTATAACTTCATCAGGAATATTTATAGAATTATAAACAGATAACGCTGTTTTACCTGAAAATATATAGCCTGCGTGGGGCACCATTATAGAAAGAGCATTATATCTTTCAGTTTTTATTGTAATATTTCTTTCAATAAAATTTATTATTTCTTCTCTTGTTTTCGGATAGAAACTACCAGCTACAACTGCTTTTCTTATCATAAATCCTTTCCCTTTATATTTTTAAAAAATATCCCATATTAATTATAACTATTTTTATTGTTAAATCTTGGGGTACTTAACTATTATTTTTTCTTCTTCGGCAATCCATTCAACGGAAGCTCCAAGGTTTTCTGAAACAAATCTTACAGGAACAAATGTTCTACCTTTAACTATTATTGGGGCTACATCTAATTGTACTT
>JAGPKI010000010.1 GCA_018054005.1 Caldisericia bacterium | reverse complement strand
CTATGATCATATTGTTCGCAACGAAAAGGAATATTTTTACTTCATTCGTTACATTGTTAACAATCCTATTAGGGCTAATTTGCCAAGTGATAAATACTGGCTTTATATATCTAATAACATTACACAGACATTCCCACAAATCGTAACACAGGCATTCTTGCCTGTGGATAATAAGTACACCCAGACAAGCATTGCACAGACAGGAATGTCTATGCTACCACAAGAATACGAACACCAAATCGACCAGCTTGTCTACAAATTATATGGTTTGACAGATGAAGAGATAAGATTAATTGAGGAGGGAGTTGCAAAATGAGTCAAACGAATAATTTTTTCAGTTCAAAATTTGACGATACAAGTAAAACTATAGATAATATGAGGCAATTTACCGTTAAAATTAAAGCTTTAACCTACATATGGACTGGAGACGCCAATAGAGAAAAAACTACATTGAGAGAAACTGGCATTATTGGAAGCTTAAGATGGTGGTATGAAGCATTGATAAGAGGTTTTGGAGGTTATGCTTGTGACCCAACATCTGAGGAGGAGCCAAAAAGATGTAATTTAGACCAAAAGAAATTTAAGAAAGTTATAAGCACAGGCAAAACTATTCAGGAAGCACTGGATAACCAAATTTGTCCTGCATGTCAGTTATTTGGTTGCACAGGCTGGAGTAGAAGATTTAGATTGGAAGTTAGCGGAATTGACGAAAAGGATATAAATAAAGGGAAAGGTCCTGCTTGCGGATTAAAACCAAATACTACTTTTAATCTTAAGTTGTTTTTTCTTTTCGATTTATCACCCGAACAAAAGTGGTTATTTAAAAAAACTCTGTGGCTTATCGAAAACTATGGCGTAATAGGTGGTAGAACAACATGGAAACCTGACGGTAAATGGGGAACCTCCTATGGATTGATAAAAATTGAAGATTATGGAGATTTAAACCAATGGGAGAATTCTTTGTCAGACATTCACAATATAAGGTCTTTATTAAATAAGAATAGAGAAAAGATTAATAAAAACAAGCCAGATTGGTTTAATTTTAATTTTTACTGGATTATTGAGGAGACATATTTAAATCGTAAACAGCTAAATGAAATTGTAAAGAGAAATTCAAGTAATCCTAAAAAGTATCTACCAGAAGCTAACGATTTTGATAAATGGCTTGGCGGAAAGGTGCCTTCTGAAGAAAGCGCCAGTAAGAAGATATTCTCATTTGAAAGTCCCAAAAAAGTCTTTGGATATGTGAGAAACGAGGAAGAATTAAGCACAATTTTTGATAGTATTAAGAAAGTATTGAATAAAAGTGATGTAAGATTAAAAACAGGTAAAGAAATCTTGGAGGAATTAAAATGATACATGATTATTATCTATCAGAGGCAAAAAGCTATAAAGATTTAGAACTTGCACGGAAGAAAAAAGAAATATTAAATAAAATTAAGCAAGATGATAAAGATGATATAAATGGTTTTTATCCTAAACCTGAAGATTTAAAAAACCTGCCTAAGGATTCTGTTCTTCTCAAAATCTCTTTTACTCTCAAAAAGTCATATACAAGTAAAGATGAAGGAGAATTTCATATTATTGATGACAAAATTTTTGAAAATCCCAAAATTTTTGAAAATCCAATTGTTAGGGATAAATTTACAGGGCTACCAACGATAAAACCTTCTACCTGGAAAGGACATTTGAGATTTGCTAGTAGAAGAGTTGATCGGGATGGGAAAGACGAGAAAGAAGTTATTATCAAGAGACTTTTTGGTTCTGAATCTGGAGAAGATGAAGCATTAAGGGGCAGGCTTTACTTCTTCCCAACATTCTTTGAAAATGAAGCAGTAAGAGATGTTATCACTCCATTAAAAAGAGATACAAGAACACCCACTAAAAGGGGACCTATACCTCTTGAAGTTATGAAACCCGGCAATAAAGGGGAATTTTATCTTCTTTATGTTCCATACCCAAAAGGAGAAGATTTCAAGAAAGAGCAGATAGATGATGATTTAAAATTTCTTGCTGAGGCATTGAAGTTGATGTTTTATACTTATGGATTTTCGGCAAAGAAAACATCAGGATTTGGTGTGATTGAATGGCTAAGTGAGAATGAAGTTGAAGTTTACCCTGAACCTGAAAATAAAAAGGAAATCTTCTCAATTTTATACACCAAACTGAACAATAATGTTAAGGTTGGTGTGAAAGAATGAGAATAAAATTACTTGATGAATTATCAAAGAAAGGAAATATTTTTACTTTTGGAGAGGCACTTAAGATTTCAAATCTTCCTAGTAATGTTCTTTGGACAGTTCTTTCTCGTCTTGAGAAAAAAGGATGGATTGAAAGAATAGAAAAAGGGAAATATACGATTGTTCCTCTCGGTGCTAAAAAGAATAAATATACTTTAAATGAATTTGTCATAGGTTCGTTATTAGTAAATCCTTACTGTATAGCTTACTGGAGTGCCCTAAATTTTTATGGGATGACCGAACAGATACCAAACACTATCTTTATTCAGACTACTTCAAGAAGAAAAGAACAAGAGAAAGAGGTTTTCGGAGTTAAATATAAAATCGTTAAAATTAAAGAAACAAAATTTTTTGGCGTCAGAAAAGAGTGGATAGAAGAGACACAGATAAATATAACGGATAGAGAAAAGACAGTTATAGATTGTATTGATAAACCTCAATATTGTGGTGGAATTATAGAGGTAGCAAAAGCTTTAAAAAATGGTGAGTTTGATAAAGATAAATTAATTAATTATGCCAATAAAATTGGAAATTCAGCTGTAATAAGAAGACTCGGGTATCTGGGTGATTTATTGCAGCTGGATATTTCACTTCCTAAGATTGACACAAGAAATTACCTTTATCTTGATCCTGCAATGCCAAAGAAAGGATTTAAAAATGCAAAATGGAGGTTGATCATAAATCTGGATGAAAAGGTTCTGGGGTCATTGGAATGATCACACAAATAGAGATTAAAGAAAAATCAAGAGAAAACGGAGTTCCTGTATCAACAATTGAGAGAGATTATGCTCAAAATTGGCTACTTAAGCTCCTCTCTTCTTTTCCAAGCATAGCTTTAAAAGGAGGAACAGGTATAAAGAAAGTCTATATTGGCAATTATAGGTTTTCCGATGACCTTGATTTTAGTCTTTTAGAAGAAGAGAATAAAGAAAACCTGGAGTTTTTAATTAAAGAATCTGTAAAGAAAGCAAAAGAAGAAAGTGGTATAAATTTTAGCGATGATATTAGCATCGACGAAAACGATAATGGGTTTGAAATGGATGTTTATTTTCAAATTATGCAGAGAGGTGAAAGCAGAACAAGAATAAAAATAGACATAACAAAATTCAAAAATGAAGAAATATTATTACCTTTATACACAAGAAAGATAATTCATCCATACTCAGATGATTTAAATGCTGAAATAAAAGTATATTCTCTTGATGAAATAGTAGCAGAGAAAGTACGAAGTCTTTTTCAAAGAACGCGACCAAGGGATTTGTATGATGTATGGTTTTTGTGGAACAATATAGATAGGAGAAGGACTCTTAATATCTTACATCAAAAATTCAAATTGAAGAATGTTGAAGTGGACATAAAGGATTTAGATATGAGAAAGGATGATTTTAAGTATGCTTGGGAAAACTCGCTTAAACATCAACTAAAGGCTCTTCCAGATTTTAATAATGTGTTTTCAGTTGTTCTTGAAGGGGTGAGAAAAATGTATTTTGAAATAATAAAGAATAAAAGAGAAACAATACTAAAAGGAGAAATCGGGGCATTGCTCCATGATATTGGGAAATTACATCCTAATTTTATAAAAAAACAGTCTTTAGAAAACATAAGAGGCCTACCTCATCATGCTGATATTGATGAATTCATAAATGCTCAACTTCTTAATTATTTTAAAGATGAAAAACTCAAAATAAAACTAAATAATGATGAAAATACAGTTTATGATCTAATTAAAGAACATCATCATAATACTAAAAGTAATCTTCTAAAAGCTTTACAGCGCTGTGATAGAAAAGATTCTGCAGATGATAAGGGCATAGTGAGGAAGAAGCAATCTACTGAAGATACAGTAATCTCTTCGCCATTTGGCTATTCAAAAGAAAAGATTGACCTAAATTGCCTACAAAAGAGATTTAATGATCTTGAAGATAATCTGATGGGGCTATTTAAAAATTATATAGCCAAAACAATGGATTTAAGTTGCTTTAGAAAATCTATAATAGAAAATCTCAAAACATTATTTTCTCATGCACTTGGAGAAACAAGAATTCCATCAAACGATGTAACTCTTTGGGACCATTCCTATTCAACAGCATCACTATTTAAATCTGCTTTAGCAGCTATTGTATGTGGAGCGAGTATTGACCATGGTAACACCGAAATGAAATGGAGAATATTTAGTATTTTGTGGAATGGCATTGAATTTATAAACAAAGGAATAGAAATAGCAGATATTCAAGCAAGAGGTAAGATTATTGAAGACATTAAAGAGAAATTAAAAGCAAAGTTTGAAGATGAGATTCCTATAGGAAATGCAATTTATGAGGACACAAATGGAATCTACTTCACATTTCCCGATTTAGATGATAATTCAGAGATACTTGCTAAAGAATGTGCAGATGAGGCATTGAAGATATTTTATGATATGAGCCAAAACGAATTATGGCCGATCTTCAGTTTAAGTGAGGCAATGTCATCGTTAACTGCTATAACGAAAGAAATAAAATCTTCTTCTGAAAAGAGAAAAATATCAAAGATAACTCCAACCCTGTTTGTTGAGGAAATGCCAAAAGAATTTTTTAAAAATCCTGAAATTGATATACCTAAAAAAGGGCAGGATGTTTGCCCAATTTGTAAGATAAGACCAAAATATGAAGATAAGGAAAGATGTGATGTTTGTGATGGTAGAAAGAAAGGGAGATTACCAGATTGGCTAAATGATAGCGAGAGAACAATATGGATTGATGATGTAGCGGACAAAAACAATAGAATAGCTTTGATTTCTCTTAATTTTAATCTTGATAAATGGCTTGATGGAACGATGATTGGAACGATTTATTCGCAGAGCTTTGAAGATTGGTTTAATGGAAAGAAAACGGAAGTAGAGAAAAATACTCTTCAACTATTAAAAGAGGCGGGAATTAGTTGGACAATTCAACCAAATAAGGAAACTGTTCATTCACTGTTAGAAGAGGTTATTAAAAACCAGAATTCTGATAAGAAAAAGAAGGCAGGAGTTTTATTTACCTTCTTTCAGGATGTTAATATATCTGAGAGAGAATTAAACAAACATTTAAATAACATCAAAGAAAGAATTCAATCTGATTTAACCAAAGAAAATTTGGCAACTTATCTTTTCACTCAAAACCCATCTCCTGCTCGCTTGTATAGAATATGGCGAGAGGCAGAAGAATTTTTTGATCTAATAATTCAGAAAATCAAATCTAATCTGTATAGGGATAAATGGACACGAATAAAGTTTTCTGTAAATGATAATGATTTAAAATCCAAACTGAAGTCAAATCAAATTAATATAAATGATATGCCATTTGTTATTAAAATAGAGAATTTGACACCTGAAACACTTCTTGTTTTCCACATAAAAAGCGGAGAATTCTATACAATAGAATCTCTTGAGAAATTTAAGTTTAATGACAAAACTGGAGAAGAAGCAGTCAAAGAGGCATTAAATAATGGATTTAAACATCTTGCTCGGGAAGATAAGCCGGATGACAATTTATTAATCAGTGAAAAAAAAGTTGAAGTTGTAAAAATACAAACAGAAAAATATTATCCGTTTATTGAGATAAACAAATCTCCACTTTCACTTCGCCTAATAGCTCCAGCTTTAGATTCTATAAAAATCATTGAACTAATAACAAAACTCTATAACGAAAAATTTGGAAAAGTCATTGGCAAATTACCATTAAATCTTAAACTTTTGGTAGCAAATAGGAAATTTCCACTTTATATCCTTCTTAATGCGGAAAGTAGAATGCTTGAAGGAGAAGAGTTTAAAAAACCTGTCAAACTGAGTCCCTGGTGGAATATCGATGGAATAAGAAATGATAAATATTATGGTTTTTATCCAATCAATGAGAAAGGGAAATATACTCTTGATGATTTATCCCCGGTATCTAACGGAAATATTTATTCTCTTTGCCCAGGATATTTTGACTTTGATCTACTCTTGGGAAACGTCGATAGATACAAGATCTATTATAAAGGCAAAAAAAGAGGCGATGACGACTACAATTTATTTAGTGCGAGGCCAGTTTATTTTTACCAAATCTCTGAGATCCTTGAACTATGGGAGATTTTGTCAAATCTTTCAACTTCTCAAATTAATTTCATTGAAGAAGCGCTTACTACAAAACTAAGAGAATGGAGAAATGTTGATGATAATAATAAACAAATTGTCTTTAGAAAATTTGCAGAAGCAACCCTAAAAGATGCTTTTGGGAAGAAATGGGAGAGTTTACGAGAAGAAAAAAGATGTTTTATTTTATATTCCTTAGAGAATGGTTTTTTTCTTGATACGATAAATATTTTCAGACATATAATAAAAAAGGAGGTCGATCAATATGAATGAATTTGTGCAAATTAAAAAAGTTTATAGTAGAACTCTTGACCCTGTATATATTGGAGCAGGTGGCTATAGACTTGGTAGAGTGGATAACACCATAATAAGAGATCCAGCAACAGATGTGCCAAAGATACCAGGAACATCGATCGCAGGAGTAGTAAGAGAGTTTTATGCAGTATATTTGGTGGAATATGATGAAAACTGCAAAAGTAAGACTGACAAGAAAGAAAAGAGAAAGTGTGCGGAAGAAAAAGTTAAGAAAATATTTGGAGACGAAGATAATAAAGGTATATTGCGTTTTTATGATGGACAAATAATTTTCTTCCCTATCTCATCTCTTCAAGGAGTTGTGTGGATTACAACAAAGGAATTGCTTGAATACTGGTTTGGAGAAACAGTGGATAAAAACGGTGAGAAAATAAATATACCAAATGAAGTTAGCAGTGAAGCTTATACAATAAAGGGAATAAATGTAAATAACTCTCTGAATCTTGGTTGGTTATTGTTAGAAATAAAAAATATTGAGAAAGGAAATGATATAATTTTACCTTTTCAGATAGGAAATTGGGTAAAAAGAATAGTATTAGTTTCAGAAAAGCTCTTTTCTCAAATAGTAAATGACAATCTTGAAGTGAGAACTTCTGTACGTATAGACTCTGATACGGGAGCAGCAGCTAAGGGAGCACTATTTACCTATGAGGCTATACCAAGAGGTACCGTGATAGGTTTTGAAACTGGCATAGATAAAATGAGAAATAATGCTACTACGAATGATATAATTGATGTGGTTCGCAATTACTTTAAACTTCTTGGAATTGGTGGTATGGGAACGCGAGGTTTTGGAAGATTAGAATTGGCTTCAAATGATAACAATGAACAATTTGCAAGTCAAGGAGGTCAAATAGATGATCAATCTTGATTATAAATGTATGGAATATGCTCAGAAGATAAGCAAAATCAGCGATACAAATCTTGAAAATAATCTTAGAAAGGCTTTGGGTGTTTTACAAGAAGATGGCGTTTATGCTATGTTTTTATGGCTTGAAGAGAAAAATAGCAAAATAAGGAAGGAACATATATTGAATTTATTAAATGAACCAGAAATAAAAAAGTATCTTTTAAATAATTCAGGAGGCTTTACTGAAAAATTTAGCGAGTTTTGTGAGAGATTAAAAGAAGTGGCAAAAGATATCGATAAATTACTATTTATAAAAAAGCTCCTTGATAGAACATTAACTTATTCACTATATCATGCAAAAATTGGTAATGAAAATGTGGCAGAAAATTGATATTGTATTCAAATTAAAATCACCTCTTCATATTGGATATATACCATTTAAGGGTTCCGTTTTTTCACCAACACGCTACTATGTACTCGGAAGAAACCTTTGTGGTGCTATAACTAAGAGAATAACAGAACTCCTGTACAATTCTCCCAATAAAGAAAAATACAAAGATGTTAGCATTCAGGTAATTGAGAATTTTATATTCTCATATTTTTATGTTTATGACGGGAGAATGATTTATTTTCCGCATTATACAAAAAAAGGGTTAAAATATGGAGATATTAGTGAGAAGAATAATAAAATAACTAAATCAGAATTTGAACATAGATTTATAGGGAGCAGAATTTCAACAGCAATGGATTTCATTTCATTGACTACGAAAAATAAAAGCTTGCACGAAATAGAATTCATAAATAACAAATTTAAAGATGAAAAGGGTAATATAAGAGATGTAAAAATAGCAGGTTCTATCTGGGTTAAAAATGATGCAAAGATAGAAAATAAAGAAGTAAAAACTGATGAGAGGGGAATTTTTATTAATAACTTTGACATAATTCAAGAATTAATTCTTGGTGGAGAATCTAAATATGGTTTTGGGCATGTTTTGCTTGATTCAGTTAATCAGGTGAAATTTCCAATAGAATTAAAAGAGAATGACAACGAAGTAAAAATAGAACAAGATAAGCCTCTGTTTGCACATCTTAATTATGACAAAAGTATAAAATTTGAAGGAGATGTAGAACTGCTATCGGGAAGAGGGTATTTTGATCCTCAAGATAAAGAAAGAGCATCAGAAAACCCTGGTGTAATTATATCGGAACCAGAATATTATTTTGCACCAGGGAGTGTAATTAATGGTATCATTTACGCTGTTCTACAATGGGATGGTTCTTTGAAATTGAGACCTATTAAATTTAACTGAAGTTGTCCTCATATGACAAGGAAAAAGATGATAATTTAGTCAAATTGGTAATATTGTATATAGTGAATGGATAATTTGAACTTTTCAAGATAATTTAAACCACCATTGAGTAATACTAAAACTGTAAATATTGCCAGTACTCAAAAGTCCACGACTTCAAACCCCAAATCGACCAACTGGTCTACAAATTATATGGTTTGTCAGATGATAAAGTAAAAATAGTCGAAAACAATGTTTATTATATCCGCTTATGAGTAGTGACTAAAGGATAAGAAAGAAATTTGAAAGAAGTTTCTGATTAATAATATAGGAAGTCTTGTTATAACAGATTTTTATTTGCGCTCTATTTGTATAATCTTATTTAAATATGGTAAAAAAGACATTTTCCAGAAACTTATTGAAGATGTTGTAACTCATACCAAAAATCTCTCTTTACAATTAGAATTGTATAATAATGTTGTAAAAGTCGGGAAAAGCTTAACTTTAGATTTTGATGATGCTTACCAATATATAATAGCTAAAACAAAGTTAAATTCTTCTTTTTTTGTTAAAACTTGCATATACAGTCTTAGTAAGCTTTACATACAAAAATTTGTGATATAATATAATTAGGGAAGATTTATAGTGTATAAAATAAGCAAAAAATTGTTTCTCACTGAAATGATTAGTTTTAATCTATCAGCATCAAAAAAACCTTAGCAAATATAATAGTAAATTTAATTAAAACTCTATAAAAAATTTTTGGAGGGTGGAAATGAGTAGTAATCAATTCTTAATTTTTAGCGATGAATCAGGTTGCTGGAATTCAATTATTACTTATAATTTTAACTAAATTAAGAAGTAATAATGTCCCTATATCGAGGTTAAATGATGAAAGCTTTTAGTTTTATACATACATCAGATTTGCACTTAGATGCTCCTTTTAGAGGACTTTCTGAGATAGATAATGAAATTAGTAGAGAATTAACTGAGGCAACATTTAAAACATTTAACAAAATAATTGATCTTTGTATAAAGAAAGAAGTAGATTTTCTTTTAATTTCTGGGGATATTTATGATAGTGTGGATAAAAGCCTACGAGCTCAGCTACAATTTCGAAATGGCTTAAAAAGATTATCAGAAGAGGATATAAAAGTTTATATTGTGCATGGAAATCATGATCCATTAAATGGATGGTCAGCTTATTTGGATTGGCCAAAGAATGTGTATATTTTTGATGGAAAGGCTGTTGGAAAACTCTATGTGGAAAAAGATGGTGAGAAGATTGCTCAAATTTACGGTATCAGTTTTCAAACAAGAGATATAAAAACCAATCTTACGCAAAAATTTCCAATAAAAGAAAAAAGTGAACCTTTCACTATTGGTATGCTGCATTGTAATGTTGGGAATAAAACAGGGCATGAACCTTATGCACCTTGCACATTACAGGACTTAATTACTCGGAATTATGATTATTGGGCTCTTGGCCATATACATAATAAAGATATTTTGAATAATGATCCACTTATAGTTTACCCCGGCAATCCTCAGGGTCTTAATCCAAAAGAAACTGGTAAGAGAGGTTGCTTTTTTGTAAATGTTAATGAAAAAAATGAACCAAATGCTGAATTTATAGAGGTTGATTCCATAAGATGGTTTATAGAAGAGATATCCATTGACGCTCTTTATAAAGAACAAGAACTAATCACAAAGATAGAAGATTGTGAGGAAAATATCCGTGAAAAAGCAGAGGGGAAATCATCGATTTGCAGAATCATTCTCACAGGAAGAAGCGCTCTTCACTCATCTATTTCTCGAAAAGGTGTTTTGGATGACATTATCAAGGGAATAAGAGAAAGAGAGAAAGGAGAAAAACAGTTTGTTTGGCTCGAAAGTGTTGAAAACAATACAAATCCTGAAATTGATTTTGAATCAATACTGAAACGTCAGGATTTTATTGGCGATCTAATTAGGTTGTTTAAAGAAATTATGAATAACGATACCAAAATAGCTGAACTTAAAGAGTCTCTTAGTCCATTATTTGCTTCACCTGGTGGAAGAAAATATCTTGAACCTCTAAGTGAAGAAGATTTAGTTAAATTAATTGAAAAAGCAGAAATATTAAGTTTAGATAAGCTCGGAGAAATGAATTCTAATGATATATAAAGAGATCCATATTGATGGGTTTGGAATTTTTCACGATTATCATATTGATAATTTAACCTCGGGTATTAACATATTTGTTGGTCCTAACGAAACTGGAAAATCAACTATTCTATCCTTCATAAAAAGAATTCTCTTTGGGTTTCCTGACAGAAGAAGTGGAGACAATCTCTGCCTCCCTCAATCGGGCGGGGAACATGGTGGTAGATTGATCATATCATTTAGCAATAATTCAAATTATATAATTGAGCGATATTCTAAAAAATCTCCTGATTTAAAAGTAACTTTTCCTGATGGTTCTATAGGTGGACCTAAAGAACTCTCAGAACTCCTTGGTCATGCTAACAAAGATATTCTTGAAAATATATATGCATTTGGTCTTAAGGAACTACAAGATTTTGAGACGCTCAACAATGATGCAGTAAAAGGAAGAATCTACAGTGCAGGAACAGGAAGTGGCGCTGTTGCTATCTCAGATGTGAGAAAAAATATTGAAAAAGAAGCAAGCAATCTCTTTAAAGAAAGTGGAAGTAAACCTGAAATTAATGCATTATTTAGTGAATTAAGAAGTATTGATTCAGACATTTGTATCATAGAGAAAGATACTCAAAACTTTGAAGATTCTCACAAAAAATTAGGAGAGTTGACAGAAAAGATTGCGAATATTGAACAGGAGAGAAATCAGACAAGAATAGAACTTAACCGCACTAGAAACTTGATTAAAGTTTGGGATGATTGGATGAAGCTAAAAGAAGCTAAAGAGCTTCTGCGAAATATACCAGAAATAACAAGTTTTCCTGAAGATGGAATTGGAATATTTGAGAGAATCTTAGAGAAGATAGATGAAATAGATAAAAGTATTTATGAAAAAAAGGAAGCATTGGAGAAAATTAAAATCCGAAAATCTCAGATAATAATAGACGGGAAATTGCTTATCAATAAAGATAAAATCATTGAACTTCAAAAGGGGCAGGATAAATATAATTCAGCCATTAAAGACTTACCAAATTTGGAAGAAAAACTAAAAAGAGAAAAGGATAATTTAAAGGAATCATTACATGAAATAGGACCAGCTTGGAGTGAGGAGAAACTTTCAAACTTTGACACCTCCATACCTACTAAAGAAATAGTAAGAAATCAACAAGCTATCATAAAAAACTTAAAAGAAAATGTTCACGAAACCGAAAAAGAAATTCAAGAAATAGAGCAAAGTATTAAAAACCTTAGAGAAGAGAGAGAGGAATTATATAATTACTGTGATGCTCAGACATTTCAGGAATTAGACGAAAAAAAACTGAAAGAACAAAGAGAATCTCTGCAACTTCTACGAATGAAATATCAAACTATAGAGAAAAAAGAAATTGAGTTGCGTAATATTAATGAAAAAGAAGAATTGATTACTTTTCTAAAACCATCTCGTGTAGAGCTTATGCCTAAAAAATACTTTATTCTCGTTGCTGGAATTGCAATTGTTTCTGTTTCCTTGATGGTGTCATTTCTTTCGCATAATTGGGTGATAGGTATTAGTATTTTTACTATTTTATCTATAATTTATATTATTTTAAGTAGAAAAGATTTTACATCTACACATGAGCGATTAAAAGAGAGAGAAACTAATTTTTTTGAATCGAAGAATAATATTAATTCTGAGTTGCAAAAAATAAAAAATGAAATGTCATCATACGCAAAAATATGTGAATTTGAAAATATTCCAGATTTAATGTCAATCGAAAATAAATATTCAGAATTACAGAAAAAATATGAAAATCTATTAAAATTTAATGAATCAAAAAAACAACAGGAAACATTAGAGAAAAAGATTAAAAAACTCGGCGAAGAACTTGATAATGCAATAAAGAAATTAGAATTATCCAAGAAAAAAGAGGAAGAAGCTCAAAAAGAATGGAAAGATTGGCTCACTAAAAGAGAATTAGATTCAGGATTATCACCAGAAGGAGCTATTGAAATATTTGCTGCAATTAATACATGCTTTGAAAAGAAAAAAACAATAGAGGAGACTATAGAACGAAAAAACACAATTCAAAAATACATTAAAGAGTACGAAAATAAAATCTCTATTCTTTTAGATGATTGCGACAGAAAATATAAAAATGTGAACTTAATCTTGGAATTGGAGAAAATAACTGAAGAATTGGATCAAACCATTGAAAACAACAAAGCATTGAAACAGTTAAATCTAGACGAAGAAAATTATAAGCTCGAAATTTCAAATTTAGAAGAAAAACTTAAAGAACAACGTAAAAAGAAGTCTGAGGTTTTATCTCAAGGTTTTGCAGAATCTGAAAGTGAGTTTAGAACAAATGCTAAAAATTGGGAAAATTATAATAAACTAAAAAATGATATTTCTCAGAGAGAGTATAATATAAAAAGAGTTATTGGATGCGGGGAACCTTACTCTGATTTTATAAAAGAACTTGAGGGGTCATCTATTGAAGAACTGAAAGAAGAAGAAATACAGCTAAATGATAGGTTTGTTGGAATAGAAAACAATCTTTCAGATCTTAGAGAAATACGAGGCGGTATTAATAAAGAAATTGAGCAGATAGAGCGAAGAGATGAAGGCTCCTCATTGCGTATAAAAAAAGCAATGGATATACAGAAGTTGAAGGTAAAATCAGAAGAATGGGCAATTCTTACAATAGCAAGTACAATCATAAAGGATGCAATTAAAAAATATGAAAAAGAGAGGCAACCTGGAGTTATTATGGAAGCGCAATATTTTTTTTCAAATATGACTCTTGGGAGATATTCACGAATTTTTGCACCATTGGGAGAAGAAAAAGTTTATGTTATAGATAGAAATGGTAAACAAAAAGATATTCAAGAATTGAGCAAGGGAACAGCGGAACAACTCTATTTATCGCTAAGATTTGGCTTCATTCGCGAATTTAATAAAAGAGCTGAATCTCTACCTATTATTTTTGATGAGATACTTGTAAATTTTGACCCTAAAAGATGTCAGGCAGCATGCAATACTATAGGAGAATTAGCAAAAACCAATCAAATTCTATACTTTACATGTCATCCAGAAAATGTTGAAGTTTTAACTAAAATAATACCTGAAGCAACAGTGAGAAATATGAGTATCAACGATTAATTAAAAGAAATTCATACTTTTAATATTATACTTGAAGAAGTTTCTCTACAATAGATTAGGATAGAAGAAGTTAAGATTTATTAATAATAAGTTAAGTTTATGATCGCGTTTACAATCAAAGGCAAAATTGTGGCAGTCACAGCATTGCATTAATTCGCAATCTTGAAAACTTCTCAGATTAAGTTATTATATTTCTTACTCGAAACATTTGAGTAATTAAAATAATCAAGGAGAAAGTTGAAATTTTATAAATACTATATAACTTTCTCGATTTTTTTGATTTTTTCTATATAAAATGGAAAATGAAGAAAAATTTCTTACAAAATTAGTGTTAAAAAGGCCTGAGATCCTGAATAAGATTTTAGAAAAAATTGATGAAGATTTTTTTCTTAATCATTTATATAGAGATATCCTACAAAAAGCAAGAAAAGATATTGAAGATGGGAAAATTCCTGATCCAACTTTTTGGACAAGATTAAGTCAGGACAAAATATTAGAAGCTACAGAACTTTTTACGACAGATTCTGAAGATGAGATATCCGAAGATGAGATCGAGCAATTAATAGAAGCAATCAAAAATAATTTCATAAATATGCTTAATCTATATAAAACTTTATATGAAACAGAAGACTTATTATATTGGTATAAACAAAAAATTTCTAAATTTAAATTATTAACAGTTGAAGAGGAAAGGATATTAGGTGAACATATAGCATTAGGCGACAAAGAAGCAAGAACAAAATTGATAGAATCAAATCTTCGACTGGTAGTTAATATCGCTAAAAAGTATTCAAAATTTGGAGTTCCAATTTTAGACTTAATCCAGGAAGGAAATCTTGGTTTGATACATGCAGTTGATAAATTCAACTATAAATTAGGAAATAGATTTTCTACATATGCCACTTGGTGGATTAGGCAAGCAATTACAAGGGCTTTAGCTAACCAATCAAGAATCATTAGATTACCTGTTCATACGTTAGAAACCATAAATAAAATTAACAGTATTAAACATTATCTCTACAAGAAAACTGGAAAGGAGCCAACTCATAGTGAAATAGCTGAAAATTTGGATCTACCCTTAGAAGAGATTGAAGATTATCTGAAAATTTCTCAGGAACCAATTTCCATTGAAACTCCGGTTGGTGCCGACAAAGATAACAAACTTGGTGATTTTGTAGAGGATAGAAAAGTTTCTTCATCAGAGGAATATGTTATATATGAGCATTTTAAAGAAGAACTTTACAGTATTTTAGATACATTAACGCCAAGAGAAAGAGAAGTCTTACAATTAAGATTTGGATTAGATGGTGTAAAATATCACACTCTTGAAGAAGTTGGCAAAGTGTATAATGTCACAAGAGAAAGAATTAGGCAAATACAAGAAAAGACAATAAAAAAAATTATCTATCTCTTCAAAGAGGCAGAAATGGAGAAACACCATAATAAAGATAATATTTTTGGCGAAAAAATGTCCGAACATATCTTTTTAAAACATATTCAATGGCAAGAAAATGATAAATTTTTAAGTCGAGTTGAACCAATAAAGGCAATATTATTTGATGAAGAGTATAAAATTTATGATCCAGAGATTGCGGAAGAAATATCTAATTTAAACAAAAATCCAGAAGGTAATTGGAAAGTATCAGGAAATATATTCGAAGAAGAGCTTGATGAGAAATACAAAGAAATGGCAGATCTTCAGCTATTTTATTATAATAAATATCTTGATAGGCTCTCTATAATTTTTCATTTTATTCTTAAAAAATCCAATAAACCATTGTATATAAATGAAATGGTCGTAAAATGTGAGAAAGAATTCGGAGTTAGTATTTCTTTAAATGAAACCTACAAGGCATTATCATTATTTGAAGAGATATTTTCATGGGCAGGATCAAATATGGTTGCCTTATCTGACTGGGGCTATCCCAAATATGTTAAAGGGGTAAAAGATGCTATAACTTGGCTCATAAAAGAAAACAAAAGAGCTGTTACCGAAGAGGAAATTTATGAATTTATGCTACCCTTATATAGAGTAAAGAAAGAATCTATTTTTAATACTTTGGTTAGAGAAGAAGGAATAACTTTCAAAAGAATTGGCAAAAAACTTTGGGATTTAAATAAAGGAGGTAAAGATGAATGAATTAAAGGAATGGCTTAAAAGTAGAAAAATTAATCCAAGGAATGTTAGAGAATTATCAAAAGAATTTAAAGAAGTGCCTTATAAAACTGTATCTGGGTGGGTTTATCAGAATAAAGTGCCTGCTAAAAAAGAGCTTAAAGAGAAGCTTTATAAAATGACAAAAATTGATAAGTATATGCCTAACGATTTAAAAGAACAAAGAATCAGAGAAATTAAAAATTCTTTGTGCATTCTCAGTAACTCTTTAGACCCATTAATTCAAAGTAAGACTTTGAGAGATTGCTTTAGAAAAGAAATTAACGAAACTAACATAGCTTATTTGTCTTCTCTTTTAGAGGCTCTTCTTAATGAAAAAAGGTTTCAAACATGGAATGCTTTTCAAAAAATTAAAAAGGTAAATTAAAAATGATGGAAAAGATTACTTATTATATTCCGAATATACATCAAGTAATAAAACTCCTTGCAAATGTTTATTCTGATCCAAGAGATGCATTAATGGAATTTTTAATTAATAGTTTAGATGCTGGTGCAGAAAATGTAAAAATCACCATTGATAAAAGTAAAATAAACAGGATATTAATTAAAGATGATGGGTTTGGGATGAATGATGAAGAAATGCGTAGAATAATAAAAAATATTGGAAATTCAATTAAGGTTAATCCTGATGAATTAGTGAAAAGTAAAATCAATTTTGAGCAAGTTATAGGTCATATGGGTATTGGTATTTTAGGTTATCAATCTTTTTGCAAAAAGGCAATTTTTATTTCAAAAGCACAAGGTTCATCATTAGGCTTATGGAAAATGACTTTAGAATCTAACAAAGAAGATGCATTAATAGAAAAGACTTCTATTAATGAAGAAAACCTTCTATTGAATAATAACCATGGCACTACAGTTATTCTTTACGAAATAGATAATGAAATAATGAAACTTTTTTCAATTCTTTTTCTAAAGATATATTTAGAAAAGAATATGACTGGTATTCTAAGAAAGAGAAGAGATCTTAAAATTATGCTTTCTGATGCCAGAAAAGAGATTATTCTTGAACCTCTTGCTTTTTCTGGTATACCATTTTCTAAAACATTTATACATACAGAATCTGGTAAGGAAATAAAATTAGATATTTATATACAACCTACTGGTTCGGACGATGATATAAGAATTTCAACTAAAGGTAAAGTTGTAGTAAAAGAAATTATTAGATTACCAGAATTTCAGCATTCACCATGGATTGATGGGATAATGCACGGACTAATTGAAGCGGATTTTTTGGATGTTGCTCCTACAAGAGCAGATTATTTAAGGAATTATTTCTTTAATGAATTTGTTGATTCTTTAGTTAAGTCAGAAGATGTCTTAAATCAAGAAATAGAGAATGCAAAAGAAGAAAGCGATGTGGAAAAAAGAGTAGGAATTTTGAAAAGATTAAATAACGCAGTTTCTAAAGCTCTCGTAGAAATGAGTTTCGAGGGTGCAAAAGTAGAGGTTTCTGATTCTCAAGGAAAACCTATAATGGGTCAATTAGATGGCAGTCCACCTCCTATTGAACATACTTTAAAACAGAGAAAAGAAAAACATTTCAGAATAAACACTGAAAACAAAGAAGCACCTATAAGGTCAAGAAGTAGAAGTGGTCTGAATTTGAAATGGGATCATTTAGGAAATCCTAATTTACATAGTATTTTGAGAGAGGGATGTTTAATCATAATAAATGAAGATGCTGATGATTATATTAACGAATGTCTCAATTCTAATATCAATAAAGAAATCAGATATTTGGCTAAATTGGTTGCAAAAGAACTCTCAAAATATAATAATCCTCTTGCAGCTGTTGATGATATAATAGAGAGCTCTATTTCACTGGAGATAAAGATACTCAAGTATTTGAATTTATAGATAAATGAAAAATATTCAAAAGAATTTTAAAGAGAGTTCTAAACACCAAATCGACCAGCTTGTTTATAAATTATACGGTTTATCAGGTGAAGAGATAAGATTAATTGAAGGTAATAGCTAAAAATGCAATAATTATTCCCCTATTTGTTGTTTCCGACTACTCTCTTATTATTCCTGACCTGATTGGGAATCTATTTTTCTCTCAATAAATCTTTGATTCTGTAGTAAGTGCAGAATGATAAGAAAAGTGTCATTCCCGAATGTATTTATCGGGAATCCAAATAATTAATAGATGAGTGGATTTCCTTTTTCAAGGGAATGACAAGAGCAATGAATGGATTACTTCATTCGCTGTGATGACAGAGAGATCGGATATGACAAAAAAGGTGCTGGAATGATAAAACGGAACAAAGGAACAACAAAACGCCTGTCATTATAATATTAAATCATCATTTAAGCATTAACTCTTTTTAAATATATAAGTTGATAAGTTCATAAGCTGAAATAATTTTAATATTTTCATACATCTTTAATTTTAACAAATGTTTGTCTCCACTAACAATATATTCAGCTTTTACCATTAATGCACATTCTAAAAATTTATTATCCGCTGGATCTTCTTTTATAATATCCAATTTAAAAGATGGCTTTACTACTAACGCATTGAAGCTTAATGTTGAAAAGAAATCATTTAAATCTTCTTTGACAACATTATGTTTTATGAGAAACTCCTGTATTTTTGCTGAATTTAAAACTTGTTTAATTTCTTTTATGATGGGTTTAGATGTAGTCAATACAAATTTGTTTTCATGCCAGGCTTTTAATGCTTGGCCTGGAGCACCTTTACTATTTAGTATTCCACTTACAAAAATATTAGTATCCAGAACTACTTTAATCAATTATTAGACCTGATTTTTGCTATTGCATCTGTGATATCTTCTTCACTTATCTCATCGTTGCCTATTTTTGTCCAAATATTTTTTAAGGCAGCGAGATTCTTTTTCTTTAGTTCAGTCAATATTTTGTAATCTTCTAATGAGATTATTGCAGCAATTTCTTTTCCTGCTCTCTCGATTATAAAGGTATTGCCTTGATAATAAGCTTTATCCAATAGTTCTCCCAGATTCTTTCTTGCTTTCAAAGCACTAACTATTTCGGTCATTTTTTCTTCACCTCCCTGTATTATAATAATTGTATCAATTATTATAATATTATTAACGTAAAATAAAAGTTTATATAGAATGAGAAAATGGAATAATTGTAATAACTGTATACTTTTATTTTATTGAAAGATAGGTTTAAAGTGAGGATAACTTATGACTCAGAAGTTGATGCTCTTTATATTCGCTTCATAGATACAACTGTAACGACACAGAATATTACCGAAGGTATTGCAGTTGATTATGATAAAAACGGCAAAATTGCAGGAATAGAAGTTCTGGATGCTATAAAACGGTTTGGTAATAAGGATGTTTTTAAAAAGGTAGTAGAACTAATAAAGACTAATAAAGGTTATAAAGGAAACAAGGAGTATAAATCTCAGTAATCGATTATTAAGATGAGTAGTAATTATACTTATTTTACTCTCTTGATTTTGCTTTTTTGTTAACTAAAGTAATTATATTGGACAAAATTACCAATTTTGTCCATAGAGGAGAAAATTAAGAAGTGGATTTTCATTTTAAGGAAAATCTATATAAGTATTGGAAAAGTAAGCAATTTAGAGAGGTTAAAGTTTACTCTGATCCTATTGAGAACAATAAAACAATAATTATTACACAATTAGACATACTTAATAAAATTGCTGAGAATATTAATTTAGCATTAAATAATGAAAAATTTAGAGATATATTTATTACTGCCAGCACTGGTTTAGGAAAATCGCTTCTTTTTCAACTACCCGCAATAGATTTGCATAAAAATGGGCATATAGTTATTGTAATAACTCCTCTAATTGCATTAATGAATGATCAAGTAAATTCTTTGAAAAATAAAGGAATTGAGTTTGCTGCATGTATTAATAGTGACGATACATACCTTGAAAGAGAAGAAAAACTAAAAGGTATAAGAGAAGGTAAATATTCTTTAATATATGTATCACCTGAGTTTCTTGTCAGATTTAAGAATTTATCATCATTTTTTAACATAAACAAAGATAGAAGAATTGGACTGTATGTAATTGATGAAGCTCATTGCGTTTTTACATGGGGAACAGGATTTAGGCCTGATTATTGGTTTCTTGGAAAACGGCTAAAAGATTGGAGAAAGAAAGAGGAATGTAATGCGCCTATTGTTGCCCTAACAGCTACAGCTGTAAATGGTGGAGATTTTGATTCTGTTTCAGAAGTTATAGAAATGCTTGACTTACAAATATATCCTGAAGATGTGCTTTTATCTTGTGTCAAAAGAGAAAACATTGAAATAAACATTTCTAAGTTTGAACAAGATACTTCAAAATCTAAGAAAAGGAGTTTTGTCATAGAAAAAATTAAGGGACTAAAAAATAAGCATAAAAAACTTATAATTTATCATCCTTTTAATAGCGAAGCACAGCAATTAAGTGATAAGTTTAAAGTTTTTGGAATAAGGTCTGGATATTATGTTGGAAAAGGTATGACTAAAGAAGACAAAGAAAATATTTTAAATGAATTTAAAGATGGAAAGTTAGATTGTATTGTTGCCACTAAAGCTTTTGGTATGGGAGTAGACATAGATGATATTGATTGTGTCTATCACTATGCAATAAATGAATCTATTACAGAATATACTCAAGAAATAGGTAGAGCAGGAAGAAAAAAAGAAATTAAAGCTTATGCTTTAAGTGATTTTCATAAAAAGGATTTAGATTACACAAAATGGCTAAATAAATCTTCCAGTCTAACTCAGTGGCAAATTAGAAAAATCTTAGAAAAGATATTTTACATCTATAAGGAATGCCACAATTACGAAAGATCTAAACCGATTGAAAGATCTAAACCGATTTTAATTTGTCCAGATACACTCTTTAACTTCATATATAGAAAAGATGAAGACAATATTAATAACATCGAGACTGCGCTTCTTCTGCTTGAAAAGGATATATTCAATAAATTCAATGATCAAATACTAAAATTTGATATTTCTGAAACTACTGAAGTATTTTGCTATGTTTCACACAGAGAGACTACCAAGCTTAAAAGTACTAATTACTTTAATGAGTGCTTTACAGAATTGATGTATAATTCTGATGGAGCTGTCTACAAATTAAATTTAGAAGAATTTTGGAGGATGTTTAGTAGAAATGAGAGGTTAAGCTATTTAAAGTATAACTTTTTTAAAGGTAAACTTTTAGAAGGAATAAAAATTGAACCAAGGATAGAGATAAAAGCAAATTTAATAAAGGTATTTGAAAAATCTAAGTCAGAATTAGAAGAGGTTTTAAAGAAAATTAAGGATTTAGCATTGAACTTTGGTGACTCTTTCTTTAAAGAAGAGAAGTTCATAAACAATTTCAAGAAAGAATTAAATATCAAGGATAATAATATTCCAGAAATCATTTTAAGCTTATTTTCTTTTGAGCAAGGTGAAGATCAGTCAGGATTAAATTATAAATTTATTAGAAAATTCGATTATGGTAAATATAAAATCATAGAAAGTGGAATTAAAAGGTTCTATGATTTTATAAAAAGTAATTTTTTAGAATTGTTTAAGAATCAACAAATTTTCCACAAATATTTACCAATTAAAGAAGCAAATCAATTAAAATTAACATTAGGGTTTTTTGAGTTATTCAATCTTGTGGCTTTTCAGTTAAAAGGAAGTGAAAATATAGCCTACGAAATATTAATTAAGGATCCAAAAAAGATAGAAAATTTAGTTAGTAATGTTAGTAATTATTTTAACGAAGAATTAAAAAAGTTAAAAAATAGAAAAGAAGAAGAATTATCACTAATTGAAGAATTCTGTAATGATTATAAAGATTCTAATCAAGCATGGGAATTTCTTGAAAACTACTTCTTGGGTAGATATAGTTACTCTTCAAATGATGAAATCCACTCAAATTTAGAAGTTAAAAATCAAGAATTCTATATTAAGGAGACTTTGCCTACTAAAATTAATTTAAGCGAGGATC
>JAGPKI010000009.1:14649-22534 GCA_018054005.1 Caldisericia bacterium | reverse complement strand
ATTTTCATTAGACTCGAAAAAAATATTGTATAAAATCTGTACAGATGGAGGTGTATGGGATCTCTGTTTGGCTAATGATGAAGGAAAATTCTTAAAGAGATTAACAGAGACAAAACCTGATGAAGGATTGGGTTTTGGCAATTATGAATGGTTAAATAATTCTAATTGGGTTGCTTATGCATATCACATTGAAACCATACCACCCATGCCATCTAATTCAAAACTTTTTGTAGAAAATATTGATTCTGGTGAAAAAATTGAAATTCCAGAAGCAGAAGCATCCGAAATTATTGATGTAATTTATTGAAGACATAATAAGAACTATTAATTATATCCCTTATGGAATCAAGATAAATCAAGGAGGAACTGAAACAATTTATTTCTATGTTACTGATATGAGAGACTCAGTAATAGCTTTAACAGATGAAGATGGATATATCGTTGAAAACTACTCCTATGACGATACCTTAAATGTTTTAGCAAAGACATCTCGGAAAAGATATATCGTTTAAACCTACTCTTACGACCCATTTGGGAATATATTACAAAACTCAGCTATTTATGTAATCCAAAACTCTTTATTGGTAGATTATTGGTAGTGATGATATCCTGTATGATAATAAAACCTTCCTCTACTATATGCATGCAAGGTATTATGACCCAGAAGCTGGTAGATTCATAATGAAAGATCCAGTCTCTGGCTATCTCTCAAAACTTATTGGTGCAAAATCTAATCTACCATAATTTTAACTATGAATTCTGTTTCTTTCTATTTGAAAAGAAATACTTCCTGGAATCCGCATCTGAACCGGGTACCAGTGTTTTTTTTCTTTATTTTTACCAACCCAAGCAGGAATCCATGGTATTTGTCATCCTCGAAATCTTTTATCGAGGATCCACAGTAACTGTCATCCCCAACTCGATTGGGGATCCAGCCCAATTTTTATAAGTATAATGAAAAAAGAGATCCTTACAAACCAAAATACATAAATGTACCCTCAGGATGACTGGGAGTAGTTGTCGTTCCTGTAATCAACTATTAAGGAATCCATTTTTTCACCTTTTTTTATGTTTGAAGAAGAAATTGTTATACCTGAATGTTTCTATCCTGAATTCTGTTTCTTTCATTATTGATTCCATTTTTATACTTCCTGTAATCTTATATACAGAAGCTTATATATATTTATTGTAATATTTTTAATTTGATGCACTAATTACTTTTCCGCAAGATTTTAGTTGAAAAAAATCAATTGTTATCAAAAAAATTAATTTAAGCTATAATTTTAGAAAAATGAAGAAAATATTTATACTTCTTATAATTTTTGTTTTAACTTGCACCCCAATATATTTAATAGCACTTGCGAGTAGAGAAGATATTAGAATTTATGGTTCAAATTGGACACCTGGCTTTTTTGAGGTTGCTTCAAGTGTCTCATATAACGGTAAATTTATTTATGTTGCTGATGTTAACAACTCTCGAATTCAGGTTTATGATAACTCTTTCAAACCACTTTTCTGGTTTGGTGGTTATGGCCAAAAGATTGGTGCTTTTATTGAAATAACTGGGCTAAATTGTAGCGGTAGAACCACTTATGTAACATCAATTGACTCACATTCTGAGAAAAAAGGAAGGCTACAATCATTTTCAGAAGATGGTATTTTTAAAGCTGTATTTGCAGAACATAACGGGAGAAGCGACTACTTAAA
This sequence comes from Caldisericia bacterium, assembly GCA_018054005.1. Lineage (GTDB taxonomy): Bacteria > Caldisericota > Caldisericia > UBA6126 > JAGPKI01 > JAGPKI01. Next base: position 20,827 of record JAGPKI010000009.1, on the reverse strand, counting down.
AGCTTCAGAGCTAAGTAATGGTAATATTGTTGCCATCACTGAAGAAACATTCTGTATTTTCTCGAATACGGGGAAATTTTTGAAAGAATTCTCTGATATTGCTGGAGAAGTATTTCTTTCAATAAAAGATATAACCACTTTTCCTCCTTACGGATTTGCTTTTATTGATAAAAATAAAAGAGGGTTTTTTGTTGTAGATAACGAATTAAATACAATTAAAGTATATGGAGAAGAATATGTTTATCTTCCTTCAGCTATAGCTTATAACAATGGAACTTTTTTTGTTGCTGATTCGAGTGGTAAAATTTTCATATTCGATAATGATAAAAAATTTAAAAAGAGTATAGAAACTAACATTTATATCCAAGCAATAGAAGCTATAAATAATGATACTTTGGTTATTGCTTCTCTTCTTAAAAGAGGATTAATTGTATTAAACATAGAAACTTCTGCTACAAAGACTATTCAAATAGAGCCAAAGAATGACCTTGAGTTACATTGGCCAGTTGCTATTTGTCTTGATAATAACGACTTAATATATATTAGTGATGATTATAGCGGTGGATTAAAAATTATTTCTTCTAAGGATGGAAGTTTTTCTGGTATAAGCGGTATTTTAAATGATTTAGCTTTACGAGTAAGAGGAGTATCAGCAATAAACAAAAATGAAATCTATGTTTTATCTGAAACAGATTTGTCTAAAATTTACAAATTTAATGAAGATAAATTTGATAAAACATTAAATATAGACAAAGCAGCATCTTTTATAAGAATTAAAAGTGATAATGCTGGCAATATTTATGCTTTAGATAAACTTTCAAATTCAGTTTATAAATTCACAAATGATAATTTTGTTAAAGAATTTAAAATAACACAAAAAGAAAACATTGTTGGTCTTTATGTAAAAGATTATATTTATATTACTACCGAGACTGGAGATATTGTTGCATTTGATCTTTCAAGTGGAAAAATTAAATTTAACTTTAAATTTAAAGATATTCCTAAAGTCATAACAAACTTTGATAATTTCGCAGTTACAGACAACTTAATAATTTTAGGAAGTAGATTTAATCACAAAATATATTCATTTTCTTTAAAAGATGGCTCTTTTATTAAAGAAATTGGTGGAGTGGGGGGACCAAAAACTTATTCTCCACAATCAAATATGCAGGTCGATATTTCTTACGAACCTTTAAAATTCTTATTTCCTGAAGAACTATTTTACAAGAATGGCTTTTTATATGTAGTTGATTCTGGCAATGGAAGAGTTCAGGCAATACCTGAAGATTATTTTTTATATATAGACAGAGTTATTGAACTCAAAATTGGTTCGAAAAAAGCAAAGATAGATGGTAAAGATTACAATCTCGATACACCTCCAATTATAATTAATGGTAGAACCCTCGTACCAGTACGATTTATTGCAGAAGGCTTTAATGCGGAAGTCAAATGGGATAATAAAACAAGAAAAGTAACAATAATGGATAATAATACTACAATAGAACTATGGATTAATCAAACAAAAGCAAAGATAGATGGTAAAGATTACAATCTCGATACACCTCCAATTATAGTTAATGGTAGAACCCTCGTACCAGTACGATTTGTTGCAGAAGGCTTTAATGCGGAAGTCAAATGGGATAATAAAAATCAAATTGTTACTATAAGAAAGAAAATTTAAGATTCTATTTACAGCAAAGAGGTGAGAAATGTTTGATTATGTTAATACTTTAGAGAAGCTTAGTAAGCAATTTGGTATAACAGGGCAGGAGAGTAAAGTTGCAAAAATAATATTGAATTTAATAAGAGATTATATTGACAGTTACGAATTCACTTCACTTGGTAGCCTTATAGCTGTAAAGCAAGGTAGCTCAGAAAAACATCCCAAATTAATGATTTCAACGCATATTGATGAAGTTGGATTTGTAGTTTCAGGTATTTTAGAAGGAGGTTTTTTAAGAGTTAGCCCAAGGGGTGGGGTAGATTATAAAATTTTACCTTCAAAAGAAGTCGTTATAAATACACAAAATGAAGATATTTTAGCTATTTTCTCTACTGTAACTCCACACCTATTAAATGAAGAGGATAGAAATAAACCACTAAATTATGATAAACTTGTGCTCGATACAGGATTAAGCGAGAAAGAAGTTAGAGAAAGAATACATATTGGTGATCCTGTTACATTTAAAGGAGAATTTCTAAAACTTAAAGAAGATAAAGTTTCTGGAAAATCTTTTGATGATAGAGCAAGTGCTCTTGTAAGCATTGCACTTTTAAACGAACTTAAATATTTTAAAAATGTTTGGGATATATATTGCGTTTTTTCAACCCAAGAAGAAGTTGGCTCACAAGGCTGTTACACCTCAAGCTTTAAGATCAAGCCAGATGTAGGTATAGCGATTGATGTTACAATAGGAGATCAGCCCGATATTACAGAATTTGAAGGTTATAAGCTTGGAGAGGGTACAGCAATTGGAATAGGTCCAAACTTTACGCCCAAAATAGTTAAAGACTTAATAAATACTGCAAAAGAAGAAAAGCTTAAATTCGTTGTAGAACCCATGAGTAGGCCTGGTGGTACTGATGCAGCAGTTATTCAGATTACTCAAGCAGGTATTCCAACTGGTTTATTATCCATACCATTAAGATATATGCACACGCCAATTGAATTAGTAGATATAAATGATATTAAGAACACTGTTAAATTGCTACTCTATTATATTAAAAGGCTTGATGAAAAATATCTGGAGGAATTAAAATGGTCTTAAAAGAGCTTTCTGAATTAAATGGAACAAGCGGACACGAAGAAAAAGTTCGTAAATTTCTTAAAGATAATTTAGAGAAACTTGTCGATGAAGTCATAGTAGACTCGATAGGCAATTTAATACTATTAAAAAAGGGGGTAAGTAACTCTAAGCGAATTATGTTTGCAGCTCATATGGATGAAGTAGCGCTTATGGTTACAAAAATTGAAAAAAATGGCTTTATTAAATTTGCTACTGTTGGAGGAATCGAGCCTTCTGTACTTCCAGCTCAAACTGTAGTTATAGAGAGTAGTGAAAATATTTTTGGTGTAATAGGTGTAAGACCTATTCATGTTCAAAGGAGTGAAGAATTCGATACACCTATTAAAAAAGAAAATTTATATATAGATATATCCGCAAATTCAAGCGATGAATTAGCAGGTAAAATTGAGTTAGGGGACCCAATTTACTTTAATACAAAATATGGAGAATTTGGGAAACTTGTAAAAGGAAAAGCATTTGATGATAGGGTGGGCTGTGCTGTTTTATATGAACTCATAAGTAAAAATTTTGTGCCAGATTATGATACTTACTTTGTATTTACTACCCAAGAAGAAGTAGGTATTAGAGGAAGTAGAATCTCAGCCTTTAGAATTGAACCAGATTTAGCTTTTGTATTTGAAGGAACTTCTGCTGGAGACATACCACTTTTAGAAAGAAATAGGTGGTCAACTCAAATTAATAAAGGTCCAGTAATTACATATATGCAGCAAGGTCTTGTGATACAGAAAAAAGTTATCTCATTTATAGAAAGTGTTGCTAAAGAAAACAACATACCATATCAGTTTAGAGAAAAGACTTCTGGTGCAACAGATGCAACATCAATTGCAAGATCTGGAGTAGGAGTTCCTACTGGAGTTATTTCTATTCCTACTCGATATATACATTCTCCTGTATCAGTTTTGAGCTTAAATGATTTTGAAAATACTGTTTTACTTTCTGAGGCAATTTTATCAAAGATAAAGAGTTATTTTGAGATTAATATCCAAGGAGATTCTTAAGTGGAGAATGAAACTTTCAGGGTTACAAACCATATATCTTTTATGCCGAGAGATGTATTTTTAAGTTTTGAAATGCTTAAATCTGCTCCCTTTATCTTGAGGAAGTATAAATGAGGAGATTCTTCACTCATACTCAGAATGACCACCCACACTACCATACTAAAGGAACATATATTTATTTTGCTCCAGAAATATCTTCAACAATTCCTGTCATCCTAAGAGAGAGTATTTATGCTTTTTATGGATCTCCTTTTTTGGCGTTTAGAGTAAAAATCTGTAATCAAATAAGTAAAAAAGAAATATGAAATCCTCGATAGAAGATTTTGGATATTTAAGAAACATGGTAGACAATTCTACCAATATAATAAAAGGATAATATTGAAAGCAGGAGGAAGAAATGAAAGAAATTATAAAAAAACTTGTTACAACAAATTCACCAAGTGGAAGAGAAGAAAAAATAAGAGAGGCAATCATTGAACTAATAAAAGATTATGTCGATGAATACAAGGTTGATCCTTTAGGGAACTTAATAGCTCACAAAAGTGGAAATGGAACAAAAATCCTTTTTGATGCACATATGGATGAAATTGGTTTTGTAGCTTCTTATATTGATGATTCAGGATTTGTAAGAGTTGAACCAGTTGGAGGAATTACCCCTCAAATCCTTCCTTCAACAAGAATAATATTTGAGAATGGTGCTATAGGCACAATTTGGTATGAGGCAGAAGAATTGAGCAAAGAGAAAGAGTCTCTAAAAAATCTAACATTTGATAACATTTATGTGGATATTGGAGCAACAACATTAGAAGAAGCATTATCAAAAATAAGTATCGGTGAAATGGCTAATTTCCACAGAGAATTTGTTGATTATGGCGGCAGATTACTTTCAAAGGCAATGGATGATAGAATTGGATGTAGTATTCTAATAGAAGCAATAAAAGAAATTAAAAGTAATCATAATGACCTTTATTTTGTATTTGCGGTACAGGAGGAGGTTGGCCTTGTTGGAGCGAGAACAGCCTGTTTTGGTGTAGAGCCACAAATTGGTATTGCCATAGATGTAACTGGTACAGGATTCAGAGATACACCAAAGGGATTAAAAAGAATACCTATGAAGCTTGGAGATGGTCCTGCAATTAAAATCCAGGACTTCAGCATTGTTTCCGACAGGAGATTAAACGATTTTATTGTTCGAGTTGCCACCGAACTAAATATACCATATCAATATGAAGTTTTGCCATATGGCGGAACTGATGGTGGTGTTATTCAAACAACAAAAGAAGGTATACCTACAGGAGTTATTTCAATTCCGACAAGGTATCTTCATTCACAGTCTGAAATGGTTGATTATATGGATGTCTTGAACTGTGTAAAACTAATTAAAAGTATAGCAGAAAGAGAAATAAGAATTTAAAAATGAGTTCAAGGCAGGATTTTGATAAGAATATTGAAAGATTACAAAAAGAAATTTTAAAAATGGCTTACTTGGTAGAAAATAGCCTTAAGAATTCAATTAAAGGTCTTGTGGAACGCAATGAAGGATATTTAAAAGAAGCAATTGCAGGGGAAGAGCTAACAGATAATATACAGCAGGAAATAGAAGATATAGGTGTTAGCAATATTGCTCTTCAGCAACCAGTCGGAAGGGATTTAAGATTAATAATTTCATCCCTTTTTATTGCTAATGATTTTGAAAGGATTGGAGACTTAATAAGAAATATATGTAAGGCATCTATAGACATTATTAAACTTCCACCTTTAAAACCATTTATTGATATACCAAGAATGGCTGAAATCTGTATTGAAATGATAGATGATATTATTAAAGCTATGTTACAGAAAGAAACTAGTATAGCAATTACAACAGCTCAAAAAGATGACATAATTGATAAATTAAACAATAAGATATGGAGAGAGCTCCTGACTTATATGATGGAAGACCCTCAAAAAATCGAACAGGCAAATAAGATTATATTTGTGGCAAAGCAACTTGAAAGAATTGGAGACCATATAACAAACATTGCTGAAAGAGTCTGCTATATTGAGGAAGGTAAAATTTTAGACCTCAATGAATAGGAATGGCTACATATGCACTGAAAGTGAATATAGGAATGACAATCCGATCAGTTCTTTGTCATTCCTCGCTTCGCTCGGGGTCTCAGTATTTGTATTTCTGTTAAATAGACATTTTTGTCTGTTTTTCTTTTTTCATTCAAACCTGGCTTGATACCCATAGAAAGACAAAAAGATGAGAAACGGGGTTAAGATGGACATTCTTCGTCGTATATGTTCTTCAGAAAGAAAGTTAGAGTGCGAGACTATTCTTCGTTTGAATGATGCTCCTCAGGAAGTAGCGTTGCCACCCCCGAAAGT
>JAGPKI010000009.1:0-14549 GCA_018054005.1 Caldisericia bacterium | reverse complement strand
CCCGAAATACTTTATCGGGGATCCAGTGTTTCATTTTATTTCTGAATTCCCGCAATCGCTCGAAATGACAAAAAAAATTATGGAAATGACGTCCCAGATCTTTCTGACCATAAGCGAAGAATTCCCGTATTTAATGAAAGTCGCATTATTGATAGGAAAAGTTTGAATTAAGTGAAAATGGCGAGGTTTACAATATATGAGTAGAGTAGAAATTTGTAAAGTAGATGGATATACCCAGGTAGAAGACGTATTAAAGAGAGTCCTTCCAACATTTAGCTCATTTAATAAATTAAGCGGGAAAAGGGTACTTCTTAAGATTAATTTATTAACATATGCCAAACCAGAATATGCAGTTACTACGCACCCTGAGTTTGTTAGAGCTTTAATAAGAGTTTTTAAAAGCATAAATTGTGTAGTTTCAGTTGGTGACGGACCCTCTGAAGCTGGAAGAAGTTTTTTGGAAAAAGTATATAGAGATAGTGGAATTAAAAAAGTTTGTTGTGAAGAAAATGTTCCGTTAATTGATTTTATAGAATCAATTGATATTAAAAACAATGAAAATAAAGTTGGCAAGATAATCCCTGTAGCAAAAGCCATTAAAGAGGTTGATTATATTGTAAATGTTCCAAAGCTCAAAACTCATGGCTTAACATACATAACCTGCGGAGTAAAAAATCTTTTTGGTGTTATTCCAGGAGTCAAAAAAAGTGAGTATCATTTAAGACTTAAAACTCTTCCAAATTTTAGTGCATTTCTCGTTGATGTTGCCTCAACCATAAAACCCGTTATGACAATAGTGGATGGAGTGCTCTCTATGGAAGGTGATGGTCCAAGGAATGGAAAAGCGAGATTAACAAACCTCATTCTTTTAAGCGAAGATGTTTTTTCGCTTGATTGGGTAGCATCTGAAATAATTGGTTTAAAGCCAATTCTTGTTCCAACAAATAAAGAGGCATATGTAAGGGGTTTAGTTAAACCAGAAAATATTGAAATAACTGGTATTCCGCTCAAGAATGCTATAATTAAAGACTTCGAAATGATACATAAACCCGTAACTCCTCTTCCATTGCCAACTGTTGTAAATAGCTTTCTCGAGAACTACATTGCAGGTAAACCATATTTCGATGATAATTTGTGCAATAAATGTTTGACCTGTGTAAAAAATTGTCCAGCAAAAGCATTAAAAAAAGTTAATGGTAAAATAGAAATTGATAGAAAAAATTGTATAAAGTGCTATTGTTGTGCTGAATTTTGTCCAAATGGGGCAGTTAAAATCAAATATAGTTGGTTATCGAGATGGCTTCGAACAAAAATAAAATAGACTGGAACATTGTAAAGGAAGTATTTTTAAAAACGACAAAAAATTTTTTTAAAGATAATTGTTTACTTATGTCTGCATCATTATCTTATTTTGGAATACTTTCAGCTTTTCCTTTAATTCTTTTATTACTATCTGCTTTAAGTTTTATTTTGAATTCTAATAAAAAAGCTTTGGAATATGTAGTTCATTTAACCGAAAGCTTTACTCCCGCTGGATCAGAAATTGCAAGAAGGTTATTAGAAAATACTATAAATAATGGCGGAATAACAACAATCATCAGTTTTATAACACTGATCTGGATATTACTGATTTTCTTTGGTGTTTTAGAGTCTGTTTATAACTCAATCTGGAGGATTAAAAAAAGAAGAAGTTTTTTAAGGAGTAAATTTCTAGGTGTATTTCTTATGGTGCTTCTTATGATATTTACTCTATTTACATTGTTTCTGACAAATGCTTTAGAATATTTTTTTTATTCATCAAATTTTATAAAGTTTATTGGCATAAAGCCTCTCCCTGCAATATACAATACAATTCTTTACATTATAAATCTAATATTTGCATTGTTTGTTTTCTTTTTATTTAATAAGTTTATTCCAGTTACAAAAGTTAATAATAAATCAGCCCTTTTAGGTGGTACATTTACTACATTAGCATTTTTTATTGCTCGTTTCTTTTATAAGCTTTATCTGACCTATTATCCATTTGTGAATGTTGTTTATGGTTCTCTCTTTACGGTAATTATCCTTATAACATGGCTTGACTACACGATGATTATGATGCTTTATGGTTGTGAATTAACTAAAATTCACCACTCTATGTATAAAAAAAGAGTCTAATATGAAACTACGATTTATTTTTCTATCAATTTTAATGACTTTGAGTTTAGTAGTATTTTTTTTGACAAACAATGTTTCAATCATTGCCATTACAAAATCTGTTTATTCAAAGCAAGTTGAGAGTTTGCGTGAAGAGCAGCTTACGAATAATGATAAAGAAATAATCACTGATTATTTGTGGAGAACTATAAATTTTGGTGTTTCTGAAAATACAAAAGTTGGAGAGAATATTAGTAACTTCTTTTCGAGTAAGGAAATTTTGCATCTTAAAGATGTTTCGAAGATTTTTAAAATTGTTAGGATAGTCTGCTTGGTGAGTTTAATTCTTGTTATTCTTTTATCGATATATTTTTTTAAAAAGAAAAAGAGTATAGCTAAGTTTTTCCTATATGGTTGCCTTATTGTAATTATTTTTGGATTAATAGTTGCGTTTACCTTTGACAAATCATTCATTCTTTTCCATTTGATAAGTTTTAATAATGATCTATGGCTTTTAGATCCCAAATCAGACCTATTAATAAATATTTTTCCAGAAAGTTTTTTCTTGAATAATTTCGTTTTAGTTATTGGGCTATCAATTATTGAACTTTTTGTTGGTTATATCATCTCTTCAAGAGTTAATCACCCTTTTTCCTAATGATGGCAAACAAATCTATTAAACCCAACTTCGCAAATTAACCAATATTTGTCTTTTATAAAATCAGGGGTTTATTTTTAATTATATACTACCTCTCTGTTATTCGTATGCTCATTTTACTTTAGTTGGTTTCTCTCTATATTCTTTTTCTGCTTCCCTTTAACATTACCCTGCTCATTAATTAAGTTTAAGTAATTTTATAATTTATATTTTGTAAGGATTTCGTTAACTTGTAGCGGAGTTAAGTATACAATACTCTGATCTAATTAAAAGGTAAGTTAATTTCTTATAGCCAACCCTGGATTTAGCTTTGTATATTTTGCTACAATATCTTCTTCTTTTAATACTTTATATTAGGATTTAATAAAAGAAATCTTGGGATTTTCTTTTTCTCTAAACCATCTATTAATCAGTAGCTCAAACTTTTAGATGAGTTTTCTAATATCCACTCTAACATCTCTTTGTATTTCTGCCACAACACAAGCATGAAAATAATATCTTTAATCCTTTTCTTACGCCACTTATATAACCAAACAATCTAATTTCTTTAACAATCATAATTTTATATTTTGGAGTTTTATTTTCGGAGGATAATTTTTTCCTTTTTTCATAGTTGCTTAATAAGATTTTGCTAAATTAACTTATGATTAAAGATTTGTAGCACTTTATTTATAACTTCACACAATGACAGATATAGAGATTTTTTAAATTTCTTGTTAATAGATTATTTTTCACAAATACTTGTTTTTAAGGAAAATCCAAAAATTAATGTTTTCTATATTTTATGATATAATTTTAATAGTGTGATGCATAAGAAAGATGTTCTTATTATTGGTAATGACACAGGTTTATACAATATCAGTAAAGAAATTTCAAATTTAAATAATAAAATAAACATAACCATTATTATTAATGGAGAATATGTTTTTGACATATACGATTTTTTGATTCACTCAAATTATCCAACTATTTATGGTAAAGTTATAAAGATAGATCCCTACAAAAAAGAGGTGCAATTATCTAATAGCGGTGTTATTGCTTACGATTTCCTAATTTTAACTCCCGAAGTTTCTCTACCGTTTACTGTTAGCGAGAATATTTCTGGAATTTATCCCATTTACAATAGAGAATCTATCAATAACCTTAAAGAAATAATATCATCATCAAGATACATATTAGTAGTAGGTATGAATGATGAAGAGCTTAATAAAAAACTTTGTGATTACGGTAAAACCTTTGAAATAATAGACCCTAAAGACCTTAAGGAAATTAAATGTTTTGACGGTAAGATCACATCAGTTGTTCTTTCTGATAATAGACTTGTTCTTACTGATGCGTTAATCGTAAATTCCTATCTTAGAATGAAACCAAAATGCCTAATTGAGACTGGTTTAAATCTTGATAAACTCGAGCTTCTCAATATCTATTATATAGATTCATATGAAAATTCATCAAATTACCAAAATTTACTCTCAAGGTTAAAGCCGCCTCTTCTTTATACCTGTCCCGCAAAACTTAAAATTATTCCAGAATGTAATTTCATAACAAATGAAACTAATAGTTGTGATTATTACAATTCTCAGGTTTGTATGATTCAAAATGTTAAAGATGCAAAAGAAAATACTATAATAACAAGCTTCATAGAGAGTAATATAGCAGGTTTTATGGCAGAAGAAATCTGTAATTTATGTGAATTAAGTAATTGCAAAAATGATTTTCACCTTTGCGGGCTTAATAATGAAGAGATTTGCATTCGTGAATTTGTTGAAAAGACCTATAAAACTCTTATCTATAGATACGGACTTTTTTCAAAAAAACTCAAAATTGACTCATCAATTTTAAAAGTCAGTAATGTATTGCAGACTTTACAAATTGGTGAACTAAAAAACATTTCTAAAGTCTTAATTAAGCAAAATAAAGAGCTACTTAAATATTTATTTCTTAGAAATGGAGATTTAAATGCTACTAACGTTGACTCTAACTTTGGTTCATTTGATGAGAATAAAATCAATGTCCTTTACATAAGCAATAGAGTGTCCATTGATGACAAATTTTTTAAATATGTAAAGGAAAATAATAGTTTTAACCTAGTCAGTATGGGGTGTGGAGGCATAGAAACTGCGGTAAAATTTGGATTCCCAATATTAGGTAGCGTTTTGGATGAAGAATTTGCGACTTTAACTGGATTATTAGATGGAGTAATTATCGATGAAGGTTGTACTATGCCAGGATTTTTAAAAAAAGTTAGTGAGTTAGAAATACCACTACTCTCAAAATGCAGAAGCACTAAAGATGCCTTCTCTTTCCTAAGTTCATTAAATATCAGAAGCAGAAATGATAACCATGTGTCCCTATCAAAAAGTAAAGCTTACATTGGTCTACCAGATAAAAATTTAAGTAAATTAAACGTTAAAGGATATGTCATAATACCCGGTTGCAGTGGCTCATGCTTTGGTGAGAAATTTATTGATGGTATAAAAGATTTTTTATCAAACGATTACGCAATATTTGCTTCAGGATGCAGTCTTATGAATTTAGCGAATCTTGGCTATCTCGGAGCTGCTTATAGCTACTCATCTTCTTTAAAAGTATTTGGAATTGGAAGTTTCTATCGAATATATGAGCTTTGCGACAATTTAAAAAATAGCAATTTACCAGTTAATATTTATCTTCAGGGCATAATAAAACATGATGCAATTTTGGATGCTCTCACATTAAAAGAAAATTTCGGCTTTAAAATAATTTCTGATAATAATAAGCTTAACAATTATTTGAATCTGCTTTATGAATGATCGAGTCAGCTGTGAGATAATAATCATTGGAAATGAAATATTAAGTGGATTTGTAAAAGAGACTAACTCGCATTTCCTAATAGATTATTTTACAAACTTGGGCGGTAGAATTGAAAGAGTTTCCTGCATCCAGGATGATGTAACCATTATTTCAAATGAAATAAGAGAAACCTTTAAAAGAGGAGCAAAATTAATTGTCTGCTCGGGAGGTCTCGGACCTACCGATGATGACATAACCTTAGAGGGAATTTCTAAAGGATTATCGCTACCACTTTTTGAAGATGGCAATGCATTGGAAATGGTTAAAGAAAGTTACATTAACCTATTCAACGAAGGTAAAACACAAATAAAAGAGTTAACTCCCGAAAGAGAGAAAATGAGCTACTTGCCAGTGGGTAGTATTCCACTTTATAACGCAATAGGTGCTGCACCTGGTGTATTAATTAAACATTCAAATAAATATATACTCTCTCTTCCTGGAGTACCAGCTGAGCTTAAATACATATTAAAGAATTCTTTTAAGCCATTCGTTAAAGAATTATTTCATCAAAAATTAAAAAAAATTAAAAAAAGCTTCTTCCTCAATATTAAAGATGAATCTTTAATTGCTAAAAAGCTTAAAGATGTGCGCGCTCTATATAAGGATCTCTATATTAAATCCAAACCTGGCAAAGAAAAAAATTTATTTAGAGTAGAAATTGTTATTTTTGGTGTTGGAGTTAAAGAAGAGGTTCAAAGAAAAATTGAGGAAGTTGCCAAAATATTTAATTCTGATACTAATATTATCAGATAGATATAATAAAATAATGAGGTCAAATAATTAAAGGAGATAAAATATGAAAAATTTAAAATCTATTTTTAAAATATTTTGCTTGCTAATTATATTTACCCTAACTAATATAACTATTGGAGGAATAGTTTTTAGCGACCAAAACATAGAAAATATAGCCTGGCAAAAAGTATCAAATGGTTTATATGGAGGAGTCGTAACAAGTATCTGTGTCGATTCAACTTATAAAAATGTTATTTATGCAGGCACCATTAGAGGTGGAATTTATGTCTCAAAGGACTCTGGTTTAACCTGGAATTCAAAAAATAATGGTCTTAAAAACCTTTATATCCATTCACTTCTAAGCATAAATGGAAGAATATTTGCTGGTACTGAAGATTTTATATTTATTTCAGATGATTTAGGCGAAAATTGGAGTAAAACTACAGAAGATTTAAAGGAAATAACAGTAAATACAATGAAAGTAGCTGTTGGAGATAATAGTAAAAAAATAACTATTCTCGCTGGAACAAACAAAGGCCTATATATATCAAATGATGGTGGGCTTAGTTGGATAAAATCAGAACTAAATACACCAATTGATGTTTTGGCAATTGAAGTAGACCCGAATAATAGTAATGTTATTTTTATTTCTGGTAGAGGTACACTTTTCTTTAAGTCAGAAGATTCTGGGAATAGCTGGAGAGACCTTAGAGGTGCTGAAAATCTGTTCGAGTTTCAAACCATGCTAATAGATTCGAGAGATTCTCAAATAATTTATGGAGGCACTTCTTCAAAAGGAGTCTGGAAATCCAGTAACGGTGGCAGAAGCTTTATATCTGTAAGTGAAGGGCTTGAAAACTTATACATAAGTGCAATGTTGCAAAAAAAGGATAGCAATGAAATATTTGCTTCCACTTATGGAGGCTTATTTGTTTTTTCAGAGAGCAACAATACCTGGCAAAAAGTTGGCTTTGGACCTTTTAATGAAAATATTATGTGTATTACATACATTGAAAACATAGGTTTTATTTGTGGTACAAACGGTGGAGGAATATTTTTACTGAGAGATGTAGATAGTAGTGGTATTTGGCAGCAGGTAAATACAGGACTGGATAACATTCATATAAGGTCCATTAAATGTTTTGGTTCAGGTGAGAGGCTTCTTGCTGCTACATGGGGAGCAGGAATATTTAAATCAATTGACTTTGGAAACAGTTGGACTCAACAGAACAGCGGAATCACAAATCCTCTTATTTTATGTATTGAAAGTAACGATAAAAATCTCATCCTTGCTGGTACTTATAATGGTGGTATATATAAGTCAATTAATTATGGTGATACATGGGAAAAATTTTCTTCACCAACACTACTAAGTAGATACATTTATTCTATTTCATTCGATCAACAAGAACCTAAAAAGATTTTCGCTGGAACTGATGATGGAATATTTAGAAGCGTTAATGAGGGTGAATCCTGGGCAAGAGTATTTTCTCTTGCATCAGAGGTTGGAAACATTAAACTAGGAGAAATAGTTGATATTGAGATAAGTAGAGAAAACCCTAAAGTTATATTCGCTGCTTCTTATGGCTCTGGAGTTTACGTATCAAGAGATGGTGGTGATTCTTGGTTACCAGCTAATAGTGGGCTTGGTAATCTAAATATTTTATCAATTAAAATTGACCAGTCTTCTAAAAATGTCATTTATGCATCTTCATTCGGTGGTGGAATATATAAATCTAATGATTTTGGGGCATCATGGACTCAATCAAGTGAAGGTTTAGCTAATAGTTTTGTTTATAACATATTTATAAATCCATCAACCGGTAATTTATATGCTTCAACAGAAGCTGGTGTATATGAAAGCACCGATAAAGGGGAGAGTTGGAATATTTATGGAGCAGGACTTGAAAATATCAGCATAAGAGAAGTTTGTTATAACCCATCAGATTTAAAGCTATATGCTGGTACTTATGGAAATGGCGCTTTTAAAAGCATACGGTTACCAGGGACACCTGTGCCCATGAGCCCACAAAACGAAAGTAAAATTGTAACACTCCAACCAACGCTAACCTGGTCTGAAGTAGGTGGAAGCGATGCACCATATACCTACACTTTACAAATTAGTATTGATCAAACATTTTTGAAAATAGTTTTTGAAAGAACAGGTATTACTGGAAATCAGTTTATAACACCAGTAGGAGTTCTCGAAAAAGGAAAAGCATATTTCTGGAGAATTAAAGTTTCAACTCAGTTTGGCGATTCTAACTGGTCAATTGCTTATAAATTTTACACTGTAACAAAAATAGTTTTAAGAATTGGTAATCCATTAATGGAGGTAGATTCAGAAACTCGAGAAATAGACCCAGGAAGAGGAACAACTCCCGTTATAAAAGAAGGAAGAACATTTTTACCAATAAGAAGTTTAATTGAAACACTTTCTGGCAATATCACATGGAATGATAAAACAAAGAAGGTAGTAATTGAACTTAAAGATATAAATATAGAGCTTACTATTGGTAGCAATATGGCAATAGTTAATGGTAAAAAAGTGCAAATTGATCCAGAGAACGCTAAAGTTACTCCCTTTATAGCAAATGGTCGCACAATGCTACCATTAAGATTTATAGCTGAGAATTTAGGTGCCGAAGTCAACTGGGAGGCTCCAACACAAACAATTACAATCATTTACCCTGCTAAATTTTAGTTTTTGAATTTTATCCTGTTAAACATTGTTAAATTTTTATAATGTTTTTTAATGGGAATATTTATAAAAGAAACATCACTATAGTTTGGTTGAGGTGAAAATTATGGATTGTTTAAATACAGTTAATGTTGAATTAGTACCAACTGACGAAAATATTAAACTTTTACGGTTGATTTTATCTTTTGCCAGTGAATGTTTAGATTTTGATATAGATGAAATTGATGAGTTTAAGGTTGCACTCACTGAAATTGTTAGTTACTTGAAACCATATCTTTCTATAGATGAACCTTTTAAGCTAAGTTTATACCATGAAAATGATATCCTTGAAACAATGATCATTGCTCGTATATATAGAAACTCTTTTGTAATTGATGAAACTAGTCCTGTATTCATAGTCGCTCGCTCTTTACTTGACGAATTATCCTTTAATAATAAGGAGGACGGAACATTCTTGGTAAAAATGGTTAAACAAAAAAGAGGTAATAATGACAGATAATAGACAAACTTTGACTGAAGATAAAAAAAGAGATGAATTAATTGTAAAACATATGTGGATTGTTGATTATATAGCTAGAAAATTTTCAAGTGGCGACCCAAATTTATTTGAAGATCTTAAATCAGTAGGCAATATAGGCCTTATAAAAGCTGCTGATAATTACTGTGTAAAAAAAGGAACAACATTTCCAACATACGCTACAGTATTAATTCAAGGTGAAATTAGACATTACCTTAGGGATAGAGCAGATGTTGTAAGAATCCCAAGAAAATACGTCTCATATTACAAAACTATAAACAATGCAATCAACGAACATATATCAAAATCTGGAACAATGCCAACTGTTAAAGAGATAGCTTCAATTACTGGTCTTTCTGATGAAATTATACTTGAAGCTTTAGAAGCTGGATTTGCGAAGTATCCTTTGTCTATGGATGATTCAGTTATGAATGAGGAAGAGGATATAAAAATAAAAGATACAGTAGCAAGTCCATCTGATGAAGCAACTTATGCTATTGATAAAATGACAATTAATAGGGCTTTACAGAAACTTGATGATGTTGAAAGAAAAAGTATAGAACTCAAGTATAAAAATGATCTTACAAATGAAGAAATTGCAGAAAAAATGGGGTTAAAAACAGGCAAAATTAATAGAAGTATAAAAAAGGGTTTAGATAAAATGAAAAAATATTTATTAGAAAGCGAGAATAATTAATATATAAATTTAAAATTTAAAGGAGGAAAAGGTAGAATGAACCAAGAATTACTAAATTATCTTAACAAAGCTATTGCAAGGGAGTTACAAGTCTCCATTCAGTACATGTGGCAACACATTGTTGCTAAAGGAGTTAAAGGTGCTGTAGTAGCAGGTGAACTAAAAAAGATTGCCATCACAGAGATGAAGCACGCTGAAGCAATAGCTGAAAGGCTTGATTATCTTGGAGGCAAACCAACTACACAACCATCACAAATTAATGTGGGGGATAAATTTGAAGAAATGCTTAATTATGATGTAAAAGCCGAAGAAGAAGCAATATCAATGTACAAAGAAATTATTAAATTAGCTGAAAATGAAAACGATATCACAACAAAAACATTATTTGAAGGTATTCTTTCCGAAGAAGAAGACCACCATAATTATTTTAAAACAATTTTAGAGGGCGACTAATTTAAAAAAATAAGTAAGGAGAAAAAAATGGTTGAATTAAAAGACTTGTTTCAATATGCTGATTGGAAGCAAGAAAAGCATGTTCCGGTAATTGAAATATTAAATACACCAGTAAAAGGGGAAGCTATACAGATTAAAGTAACTATAGGAAAAGAAATACCTCATCCAAATACTACTGAGCACCATATATCCTGGATAAATGTATATTTTCTGCCTGATGGTGAAAAATTCCCTTTTGAAATAGGTAAATTTGAATTCAATTCTCATGGTGCATCTACCCGGGGACCAAATACAAGTACAGTTTATACAAATCCAGAAGTAACATTATCTTTTAAAACTGAAAATCCTGGAACAATATTTGCTAGTTCATATTGTAATATACACGGTTTGTGGTCTAATTCTCTCGAACTCAAGCTATAAAGAAAGTAAAATATTCTAAAAACACGTGACTATAATTAGCTGTGCGGTATGTTTCACGTGAAACATACCGCACAAACATTTATTAATTCTAATTAAACAGCTAATTTAATTCTTTATTTTTTGCGATTACTGAAATCAAAGTCAAAACATCTGAAGGTTTTATACCCTGTAGCTTAATAGCTTCACCTAATGATTTAGGCTTGTGCATTTCAAGACTTTGGATTGCAGTCTTTGATAGTGAAGTGATAGAAGAAAATGAAAAATCTGCAGGGAAAATAAAGCTCTCCATTTTTTTTATTTCCTTGATTTCATTTATTTCTCTTTTTATATAACCTTCATATTTTACTTCTATTTCCAATTCTTCTAAAACATCATCTGGTAAATAACTTAATTCATCGTTTAGTACTATTAAATCTTTATGGGTTATATCCTGCCTTTTAAGCAAATCTTTTAGAGTTTCAGGCTTATTTATGCTTGGCAGATTTAAATCTTGTAGCTTTGTTAATGTTTCTCGATTGGGATATATTTGAGTTTTCCCGATTATATCTTTACCCTTCTCAATGTTGCTTAGCCTTTCCTCGTATTTTCTGTATCTTTCATCATCAACAAGACCTAATTTTCTTCCTTTTTCTGTTAATCTTAAATCTGCGTTATCTTCTCTTAATACAAGCCTATGTTCAACATGTGAAGGAGTAATCCTGTATGGTTCACTAATTTCTTTATGTGTTAAATCATCTATCATTACTCCAATATATGCTTCATATCTCTTAAGAATAAAAGTATCACTATTTTTTACTTTAAGAGATGCATTTATTCCAGCAATTATCCCCTGAGCAGCAGCTTCATCGTACCCAGTCGTTCCATTGATCTGTCCAGCAAAAAATAGATTCTTTATTTTCTTAGTTTCAAGAGTTTCACTTATTTCCTTGGGATCAACAAAGTCATACGCTATGGCATACCCTGGCCTTGTTATTTTAGCATTTTCAAATCCATAAATTGTGTGGATTATTTCTTCCTGTTTTTGAGGTGGAACGCTCATATAAAGCCCTGCAGCATAAAGTTCGTCTGTTAAAAATCCTTCTCTTTCAAGAAAGAATGAATGCCTTACTCTTTCGGGAAACCATACAACTTTTTCTTCAATGGATGGGCATGTTCTTGGTCCAGTCTTAACCATTAAGCCAGCTCTTGATGGGGAATATGATAAATATTTTTTTGTTACCTCCATTGTCTTTTCGTTTGTCCAACCAAGATATGAAGGTAATTGATTCTCAAATATTCTTCTTTCACTTTTAAAAGATAAATTGATTGGTTCTTTAATTCCTTCTTGAATTTCGAATTTAGAATAGTCAACACTTTTCCTATCTAATCTTGGCGTTGTACCTGTGTTAAAGCGTTTAACATCAAAACCTAAATCCTTTAATTGGTTTGATATGCCGCCCCCGCTTATTTCTCCACTTCTTCCTGCTTCATACGATATATGCCCTACATGAATTCTACCGTTTAAAAATGTTCCTGTTGTAACAATAATAGTTTTCCCATATAGCTCTTCGCCATTAATGTCTACTACACCAAATACAGTGTTATTTTTTATTATTAAATGGCTTATAATAGTTTGGAATATATGTAAATATGATTGTTTTTCGAGAGTTTCTTTCATATACATACTATAAAGCTTTTTATCGCATTGTGCTCTTTTTGATCGTAATGCCAGACCTTTTGAAGTATTTAGTATTCTTATCTGTGTTAAAGCTTTTTCTGCATTGATTGCAATTTCACCACCCAAAGCATCAATTTCTGCAATTACCTGCGATTTACCAGAGCCACCTATTGCAGGATTGCAAGGCATCAGTGCAATAGTATCTAAATTAATAGTTAATAGTAGAGTATTACATTTCATTCTTGCAGATGCTAAAGCAGCTTCGCATCCCGCATGTCCACCACCAATAACTATAACATCATAATTTTCCATATATTCTATTATAAATGTGTTTTAATAATTTTGGTTATTTCTAAGAATATATATAATTTTTTTGAATTATATTATTATTTTTAACTATTAAGGTGAGTATTTGCTTTTCTGGTTTAATTTTTTTATTTATGTATTAGTTATTGGTTTATATTTTCTAATAATTGGTGTTAAAGTTTTTAAGCACAAAACTATTGTTAGAAATGAAGAAACATTATTTAGTTTCTGCTATTGTTTGATAGCATCAATCCCATATACGTTAGTACTAATATTAACTGATAAATTTAATTTAAGTCTTAGTTTGGAAATTTTTTTTCGCATACTTTTATCTATACCTATAGTTTTTCTATTTTTTTTTATTCTATAGTAAAAAATACAATAAATATGGTTTTTCATTTTTAAATACATTTTTATTTTTAATTCAGCTATTGATGATGTTAAAAAAATAATAGCTAATGCAGAAAAAATATATGCTGATGATATTAAATTAGTTAAATTATCACATTTCTCTAAATTATATTTCACTATTATCACCCTTAAAAAAATAAATCCTGATGCATTACTTTATAAATATGAATGGTTTATAAGAGATAATCTTAAAAACAAGCCATTTAAATATTTTCCTAAATTAGGTTTTTATCTAATTTGTTTAAGTTTATGTCTTATATGCAGTTTTATGATTTTTTTAATTTATTTAAATATTACATCAAATTCGATTTCTATGTTGTTATAACCATTTGCCATTAAATAATACTTTCTCTGGAAGAATGTTATTTAATTCATTTTCGTTTACTTTAAATATATCAATCGGCAAAACATAAGCATCTGCATATTTGCCAACTTCTAAAGAACCTACTTTATTTTCCTGAAATGAACTAAAAGCTCCAGATACAGTATATCTATAAAATGCCTCTTTTCTTGGCATAAACTTTTCAGCTGCTTTAATATTTAAAAAGGGGTTTAAAGATTCTATTGGTGAGTCAGTAGATAAAGAAAAATTAATTCCTAATTCTAAAAGTTCACTGAATTTATATCCAATGTTGGCAAATCTTTTAATCCCAAGTCTTTTTATTGCCATATCATAATCTGATTCATAAAATATCGGTTGGATGCTCACGTATAGGTTTAACTTTTTTATTCTTTTTAATTGCTCTTTAGATGCAACTTGTAAATGAATAATTCTGTGTCTTAAAGGATTATTACTAATCATATTTTTCTCGAATGCTTTTAATGCTATTTCCAAAGCATAGTCCCCAATAATGTGTGCCATTACCTGAATACCATTTTCTTCGGCAGTTCTAATAATATTTGAAAGCTCTTCTTCATTAAAATAAATGTTACCTTTTGTACTTCTATCATCAGCATAAGGTTTTTTAATGTAAGCGGTTCTACTTCCTAAAGATCCATCAAGATAAATTTTTATAGCTTTTATATTTA
>JAGPKI010000101.1 GCA_018054005.1 Caldisericia bacterium | reverse complement strand
ACCCTTACGAAACAAAATACAGATATGCTACCTCAGGGAGACGGTGGGTGGTGTGTATAATTCTGAAGTGCAGTATTTTTGCACAAGTCCTGAGAAATCTCCTTCCTTTCATGCTCTCACTCTGAAATAAGTGAGGAATCTCAGTGCCCTTGCACCATCATTCTGTGCGTAAGTGAAGAATCTCATTTTGTATTTTATTTAAAAAAACCTTAGAAGTTTCAAAGTTGAAAGTGTTTTTAATCTTTTTTAATATTCTCAAATTCTTCAATAAATAGCTTAATCCTTCTTATTGACTCGTCTTTTCCAAGCAATTCTAAAGTATCAAATAGTGGCGGAGAAACATTTTTACCGGTAGAGGCATATCTAATTATTTGAATTGCATCTCTGTTTTTTATATTAAACTCATCTCTTATGCTATTGTATAAAGCTTCTAAATTTTCCTTGTTGAAATTTTCTAAATTTTTAATGTTGCACCAAAACTTTTTAAGAAATTCCATAATTTCGTTTTTATTAAGTAGTTTAAGAACCTCTGGATTATTTTTTAAAACTTCGTAATTAGCAAAAATTGCTATTGCCTCTCTTATATCAGATAAAATTTTTATCTGCGGAGTACTCAAAGAAATTATTTTTTTAAGCTTTTCTTCTGTTATATCTAAATTATCAATATATTTTTTGGATAACTCTATTAAAGTCTCTATATCAAGTTTTTTAATATACTGACTATTTATCCAGGTTAATTTATTGATATCAAATTGCGATGGAGATTTTGATATTTTTGATAAATCAAAATTCTTTATCAAATCCTCTTTCGATATTACCTCATTTTGAGGATCATGTGAATAGCCAAGTAATGCAAGGTAATTAAAAATTGCATCAGGCAAATAGCCTTTGTCTCTGTAATCCTCAATAGCAGTGTCACAATGTCTTTTGCTCAGTTTTGTCTTATCTGGTCCAAGAATTAGCGGAATGTGTGCAAATTGGGGTATTTCTAAACCAAGAGCATTATATATAGCAATCTGTTTTGGCGTGTTGGAGACATGATCCTCTCCTCTAATTACGTGGGTGATGTTCATTAGTGCATCGTCAATTGAAACAGAAAAATTGTATGTAGGAGTTCCATCAGAGCGTGCAATTATAATATCATCGAGAAGCTCTCCTCTGAACACTATTTTACCCTTTATCAAATCATCGAAAGAAATATCTCTTTGTGGCATTTTTAATCTTACAGTATATGGTTTTCCTTGGTCTAAAAGATTTTTAATTTCTTTTGGATTTAAATTTCTACATTTTCCATTATATCTTGGAATTTCTCCTCTTTTCTCGCAATTTTTTCTCATTTCCTCGAGCTCTTCTTGAGAACAAAAACATCTGTAAGCTTCATTTGATTCTAAAAGTTTTTGAATAAAGCTCTTGTATATTTCAAGTCTTTCAGATTGAAAATAAGGTCCCTCATCCCAATCAATCCCTAACCATCTTAATATATTTATTATTTCATCAATACTATCTTTAGTTGACCTTAAAACATCTGTATCTTCAATTCTAAGAATAAATGTTCCATTATTTGCTTTAGCAAACAAATAATTCACTATAGCTGTTCTTGCACTACCAATGTGGAGTGAACCAGTAGGTGATGGAGCAAATCTAACTCTTATTTTTTTAATATCTTTATTATTATTTAAATTCATGCTATTATTTTAGCAAATGGGAACTGGTAAGAAAATAAGAAATTTAAGAGAAGAGAAAAAACTTTCTCTTCAAGAGTTAGCTAAAGATGCTCAGATGTCATGTTCATTCCTATCTGAAATTGAGAATGAACTAAAGATACCTTCTAATGTAATAATTGAAAAAATTGCAAAAGCATTAAATGTTGACCCTAATATTTTTCCAATATATAAAGTTCGTGCCAATTTTATTTCAATTTCAAGAACAATAGATAATCTTGATGATAATTTAGTAGATGAATTATTAAATGTTATAAAGAAAGGTTCGAAAAATACAGATAAATAAAGAATAAGTGATTGTTAAATTTTTTATTCGTCTTTTTAATATAAGTTTCCATAAGCATATCCTTGAGGGAGTAAATCATGAGTAAAGTAATTACTTTTAAAGATTTAGATCCACACTTTAAATATGAAATAATGAAAGAAAAGGGTGGAGAAAAAATTGTAAACTGTTTTGCATGTAATACCTGCACTTTAAGTTGTCCTGTGAGAGCAGTAGATGATGAATACAATCCTCGTTCAATTATAAGGCTTTCTCTTCTTGGGGCTAAAGATGAGGTTTTATCATCATCATTTATCTGGCTTTGCTCTTCATGCTATTTATGTTATGAGAGATGCCCTCAAGATGTCAGAATAACTGATTTAATGGATGCCATTAAAAACATTGCAGCTCGCTGTGGCTTTGTCCCAGAAACTTTTAAAGGACAAATCGAACTTTTAAAAAAACATGGAAGATTATATGAAGTGGGGGATTTTGAAAATAAGAAAAGAGCGAAGCTTGGTCTACCTGAAATCAAAGAAGAAGCTTCTCAAGTCGAAAAAATAATTGAAATAACAGGTGCATCAAAATTTCTTGAAAAGAATGGTGTTAAAAATGAATAAGTATGGATTATTCTTGGGTTGTACAGTCCCAGTTAGAGCAATGAATTATGAGGTTTCTTTTAGAAAAGTAGCAGAAAGTTTAAATATAGCCCTTTTTGATATAGCCGACTTTTCTTGTTGTGGTTTCCCAACAAAGTCTGTAAGTTTGATTACTGCCCTAACTCTTTCAGCAAGAAATCTTGCAATTGCCGAGAGGGAATCGCTAACCCATATATTAACTCTCTGTAATGCTTGCACTGAAATGTTAACTGAAACTAATCATGTTATCAAAGAGGATTCAAAAACTTCTGAAATAATAAGAAAAAATCTTAATGAATTAGGGCTTTCTGTAAGTGGAAACGTAAAGGTAAAACATATTGCAAGGTTTTTGAGTGAGGATGTTGGAGCTGAAACAATCAAAGAAAAAGTTAAAAATCCACTACATGGTCTTAAGTTTGCGGTTTATCCTGGCTGCCATTATGCGAAACCATCCGAGATTTATGAAAATTTTGATGACCCAGAGCAACCACAATCAATTAATGAGTTAGTTTTAGCTACTGGCTCGGAAGTTATCCCTTATGAAAGTTCATGCTGTGGTGGAGGGATATTGGGAATCAAAGAAGAAGTAGCATTAAGTATGTCAAACTCGACATTATCAAGCATTAAAGATAACTCTGCTGATGCAATGGTTCTTATATGTCCGTTTTGCAATGTAATGTACGAACAAAATCAAAAAAAGATTGAAAAAACATTTAATACCGAATATAATTTGCCAGTTCTTTATCTTCCCCAAGTATTAGGACTTGCGTTTGGTATTCCTAAAGAGGAATTAGGTTTTCAGATTAATAGGATTAAACTTGATAGAGTATTTGAAAAAATTAGCTTAAATTCACAACGAGGTTGATCTATGGAGACAATAAATAATAAAGCAGTTGGAAAAGTTCTTGTAGTAGGAGGAGGAGTTGCTGGTGTTCAGGCAAGCCTCGATCTTGCTTATGGAGGATTTAAGGTTTATCTTTTAGAGTCAAAAGATGCAATTGGTGGAGTTATGTCACAGCTTGACAAAACATTTCCTACGAATGATTGTGCAATGTGTATTTTATCTCCAAAACTTGTAGAGGTGGGCTCTAACCCAAATATCGAGCTTCTAACAAGATCAAAAATAGTTAAAGTTGAAGGAGCTTCTCCTCATTTTAAGGTTACAGTTTTAAGAGAACCTCGCTATGTTGATATATCAGCCTGTAAAGGGTGTGGAGATTGTGCCAATGCTTGCCCTGTAAATATTGTTAATGACTATGAGGAATCTCTTACTTATAGAAAGGCAATCTTTAGAAGATATGAACAAGCAGTTCCAAGTGCTTTTGGTATAACTAAATATGGAATGAGCCCTTGTAGAACCGCTTGTCCTATTCATGTTAATGCTCAAGGCTACATTGCATTGATTTCTAAAGGAGAATATGAGAATGCTTTATCTCTTATAAGAGAGGTTAATCCATTCCCGGGTATAACAGGGAGGATTTGCACAAGACCATGCGAAGAAGCCTGTAGTAGAGCTAAAGTAGAGGAGAGCATAGCTATCGATCTTTTAAAGAGGTATGTATCTGATAAAGAAAAGGTTACAGGAAATAAGTGGAACATAGAAAAGCCCTCATATAATGGTAAAGATATAGCAATAATTGGTTCAGGCCCTGCTGGTTTGCTTGCAGCTTACGACTTAAGTAGAAAAGGTTATGGTGTAACAGTTTTTGAGAGAATGCCTGAGATCGGAGGGATGCTTCGATATGGTATACCACCATATAGATTACCAAGAGAGGTCTTAAATGAAGACCTCAATATTTTAAATGAATTAGGCGTAACATTTAAAGTAAATAATTCCATTGATAATACGCTTTTTAATGATCTTAAAGATAAATTTAATGCTGTTTTCATTGCAGTTGGAGCCTGCAAATCTCGCAAGATGAATATACCAGGAGAAGATCTCCCTAATGTAATAGGTGCTACAGATTTTTTAAAGAATGCACTAACCGGTGAAATAAAAGAATTTACTGGTAGAGCTGCTGTCATTGGTGGTGGAAATGCAGCCATAGATGCTGCAAGAACACTTTTAAGGTTAGGAGCAGAAAAAGTTGAGATCATATATCGAAGAACAAGAGCAGAGATGCCAGCAAACAATGAAGAAATCGAAGAAGCTATACAGGAAGGAATAATTTTTAATTATCTAAGGACTCCTGTTGAGATTTCAAAAAAAAGAGAATCTTTAATATTAAAAATTCAGGAGATGAAACTTGGTGAACCTGACTCTTCTGGTAGAAGGAGACCCGTACCTGTAGAAGATTCATTTGAAGATAAGGAATTTGATATGGTAGTAATGGCAGTTAGCCAGGAACCAGAGATTGAACCTTTTAAGGAATTATCAGTCGAAAAAGGGCTTTTAAAAGTTGATCCTCTTACATTAGAAACAAACATTAAAGGAGTTTTTGCTGGAGGAGACGCTGTTACAGGACCTGCAACTTACATTGAGGCTTTAGCTGCTGGTAGAAAGGGAGCAGTTTCCATTGATAGATATTTAAGAGGAGAAGATTTAAGGACAAACAGAGAAAAAGAGGGTCCCTACAAAGAGGAATTAGATGTTGAAACTAAAGGAGTAGAGAAAA
>JAGPKI010000100.1 GCA_018054005.1 Caldisericia bacterium | reverse complement strand
AGATTAAGACAGTAATATTAAAAGAGAACAAGTTAATTATTGAAAAAACCTCAGGGGAGAAATTTGGTTATTTCTTCATGGAAAAAGAATACCTTAACGTTATAAAAGAAACTCTTATACAATTTCTAGAAGAGAAGTTAATCGTGTAAAAAAACACCCTTTTTATACTATTTTATTTGTCTCATTTTGGGTTTGAGTCCAGTTCATCCCGCTGTATTTATCAATGAAATTAACAAATCCATCTATCGTTTACAGAAAATAAAAGAAGCTCTACTATTGTCTAAAAGTAATCTTTACCTAGCAAATAGCAAAGCAGAAGACTTAACAATCAAGAGACTCATATATAAAAATCGGACAATGGGCAAAAATCTCTCTGGGATATCAAAAAACAAATAGTATATTACTTAGTTATTAACAAGGTTTTTATTAGATTACTACAAATTCCTAGTTCCTCTACAATAAGGGAATCTGCTACATCCATAAAATTTCCCATATCTCCCACTTCTTATTACCATCTTCGAATTACATAGTGGGCAGAGGATATTTTCGTTGGAATCTACAACTTTATCGTAACTATCTTTGCCCTTACAAGACCTACAGTACCTACCAATACCACTTACTAAACTGCTATCTTTAAACTCCGCTATTGGTTTTATTTCTTTACATTTAGGGCATTCCATCATTTCTCCATTTTGTAAGGAGCTTATAGTTTTACTAATATTATCTAAAAGTGCTGGTCTTGCATGCTTCCCATTTATCAATTCTAAAATCCTATTATTCAAAGTTTTTATAGGTTCGTTTGTTAGATTAAAGCGGTTAATTCTTAAGAATCTATAGCCATAACTCTCTAATACTTTCTGTCTATAAATGTCATCCTCACTGTAATAATTTTCATAGTTATACTCATTTATTTCATCAATTTTAGAGAAATGTTCTTGAAATCCATCATATTCGATAATAATCTTTCGTTCGTTGTAAAGTGGGTCTCTATATACAAGTAAAAAATCTACAACATATTTGGGATGAGAATAAAATGGATCTAGTTGCTTAAGATACTCCCCAAGCTTGAACTGAGGGAGAAATTCAATATTATTTTTATTCTCAAGATAGAATTTTGTTTGATAGAACCATTCAAGGACTTTAGCTTCCATAGGAGATTTTTGATCTACTTCGATCACATCCCTTTGGGCTTTCGCCTCATTTAATGTAAATGCATAGTGTCTTAACGCCTCTCCAATAGATCCATTAAATTCCTCTACAGGTTTACTTATTACAAAATGCATGCATTCCTTTGCACGGCTTAATCCGACGTTTAATCTCTGTGCTTTTATTCTTCCTTCTTCTTCAACATCAACACTTGAAAGATCTTTTATGAATACTCCCCATAGTCGATCTACTTTCTTTGTTGCAACCATTGAATAATAAATCATATCCCTCTCTTCTCCCTGACATGTATCAAAAGTCATTATCTTTAAATGGTTTTCATCGTACAGATAGTCCTTATACTCAAGCTCATTTATCTTCTCAGCTAACAACTTTTGCTGGTTTGTATGAGGAGTAATTATTCCAATCGAAAATTTCAATTGCTTTTTATAAATCTCCTCGAGCTCACTTATTATAAATTCTATCTCTCCTATATTTGTATTTGGGATTTCACTTTCATCATCTACCTCAAGTTGAGTAAACTTCAATACTTCATCAATATTTTTGGCCCTTATCTTCATTACCTGAAGATTGTTCTGATAGAAATATTTATTCGAATATGAAATCAGTTCTTTATAGCCTCTAAAATGCTTTGTCAATTGAGTATCAAAATTTGATATAAATTCGAAGAACTCTAAGACAGATGTTTTTATATTAAACTTGCTTAACTTCACTAACTCCCTTGGATCAGATGAAATATTTTTCTGATAAACACTATTTAGTTTATTAAGATACCCTTGGTTAGTATCTGTTTTGGCCTGATTTGCCTTTACGTTGCTAAACTGACGTTGATCACCTAGAACTAAAATCTTTTTGGCTCTTAATATAGCTGGAAATGCTTGGGCAATACTGACTTGAGAAGCTTCATCAATAATAACAAGATCAAAAAGTTCTTGTTGCAAAGGTATATACTCAGCATAATCTCTAATAGAGGATATTATACATGGGAAAGCCGATTTTAGTTTTTCAAATTCCCCTTGTGGAAATTTCTGCTTATTTCTAATAACCTCTTTTAATACTCTTGCCGATGATCTGTTATTCTCATAAAAGTCTATAACTCTCTCATCAAGAAGAAATGACATCTTAGTTGAAACCATTTCTTCAAGTCCTTTAATTTCTCCATTAAAATTATAATTTTTAATCAAACCAAACTTAGCTGTGGTTTCCTCGTATAGAGTGAAATACCTGACCAAATTTGCAAGGTCTGTAGAGTTCTGAGATAACTCTGTTAGTTTATTTGAGAATAAAGTAGAGACATCTTCTGTCAAACCAATGTCCTTTAACACAATTGCCCTTTCTTCTGCAAGAATTTCTTTTATTAGGTAATTAATATCATCAGTTTTTGCTTGTACCTTTGCAATCTCATCAAGGATGTCTTCATCGTGGTATATTGTAACCAAAGATGATAACAAATTAAAATCATCTTCAGGAAACAGTTTTTTATCTTTTTCTAAAATGGCATTCGAAGCTTGTATAGCATTTGGAATTAAGTCCAAATTCTTTTCAATTCTTTGAATCTTATTATTCGGGAAGATTTCATTAAATTTCATTGTTAGCTTCTCAACCTCATTTTTCTTAAACAAGTATCCCCACAATGGATTCCTTAGTTCTAAAAATTGTTCATGTAATTTTACTAATTCATGAGGTCTATCATAATCATCGTATCCAAATACAGAGAGATCAGTTAAATAACTTGTTTTTTCTTTTACCTCTTTATAATATGATCCAATTTTATTTAGCTTCTCAATAGCATCTTTGATACCACTTAAAGTTTTAACCGAATCTTTATTTAAGAGCATCTTTACCAGCTTTAGAAATTCAGAATCCTCTTTTACCAATTCTTGAGCAGACTCTATCGCAGCAAGAAGATCACTTATGTATACGCCTAGATTTTCGATATTGTTTACATACTCTTTATTGATAATCCACCCCTTCTCATCAAAGTACTTTTCCAGTAGATGAAGTTCTCGAATAGTTTTTATATCTATATTAGAATAGCCTTCTATCTCACTACTGATATTTGCTTCAATAACCTCTGAAGTCTCTTGGATATCTCGGTCAAGATCTGAAATCTTATTTTTTACTACTTTATAATGCTGTTTTATTTTTTCAATATTTTGAGTTGATAATATTTGTGTATAAGCTTTGCTTGATCGGCCCAAGCGAAGTATAGGATTTTGGAAGTTTTTCTCTTTCCTAATCTTGTTTAATGTTTCTGTTATTTTATTTTCAACAACATCTAAAGCCTCATCCTTATCAGATAGAACTAACACACTATTTCCTTTTAATAGTGCTTCAAAAACTACAGCTGTAATAGTATGACTTTTACCAGTGCCAGGAGGCCCATGAACCACATAATATTTACCATTTGATGATTCAATTGCTTTAAGTATTTTTCTTTGCTCACTATTAAGTGGTATTGGGCTTGGCATTACCAGTTTTTTTGTAACAGGTGTACCATCCCACTCATCTTCTATCTCTGTGTTTATTGATTTTGTTTCATCAAAAAAGAATCCATCTATAAGGTCCTTGAATAACTCAGCAACCCCTTCTCCTCCATTATTTATAAGATCTAAAATTGATTCATAATCATTTATTAATGACTCATCAGCCTTGTCAAATAATGTTATATAAATATTATTTGAAATACTAATTTCTCTACTTCTACAGATCTGATAACTAAAATCTGCAATATCAATACTTCCCCTTAATTGGAAAAATTCTCGTAGTTCATCAAGACTTCTCCCCAAGAAAAAACCTAAATCTTCACATTGTGACAAATAAATAATTCTTTCTTTAAAACCATCAAGGTGGCCATGTTTATCATTCTTGGTATTAAACTCTTGCTCAATATATTCGAGAGCTTTTTTGTTGATATACAACAGAGATTCATAAGTAATCTTATAACCTTCAGAATTTTTCTCTAGCTGAATAGGTATGTAAAAAATTGGATACTTATTTTTTTCAAAATATATATCTCCTATATTCAAGTATAGTTCTTGTTTATCTAGAATCTTTTTATTTCTTTCAAGCTCATCAAGCTCTAAATATAAATCACCCAGTTTGTACTCATTGAAGAATGATGTTACTAAAGAAACAAAATTATCTTTGGATAGATATTCGAAGTCTAGATCTAAGTTGTCCTCATCTTGAGTTAATTTCGAGACTAAACTTTTTATATTCCTTGAGATTTTTTCATCAATAAGGTTTTCTACAATACCTAGGATATCTTCTTCAATGGCGTAAATATCATTTTCATCAGCAGTTCCTGACTCTAACAAGGGCTCTCTTATAGTATTTACAAAGACCGATATGAATTCGTTTTTTACATTATCTAGGCAAAACTCGGTATGTTTTGTAATTGCAGAGTTGATATTTTCCTTATAGAGAACGGCCATCTCTTCAGCATTTAATCTGGCGCTATCATTAAAGTCATCAAAGCTTTTGTCTGTGAATCTTTTAAGTTGTAGTTGAATAACATCTGTCAAGTTTTTAGGAACATCACATTTGTAAACACCTTTGTAAACTGTAGCTATCTTTTCATTATTTAATGTTTTTTCAGAGACAGCTGATAAAACCTTTGAGTAGAAAGTAGGATATTTTTTTATTGAAACACCAGAAAGAAGGTTGTCATTTGTTCTTAATATGATTTTTCTTTTTGGACTTCGTCTCTTATGGAAATCCGTTTCCAAAAAGTCCATGAAATAGGTAGCTAGTTCTTTGATAAACGGCATTGTGAGAGTGTATTTGCTGTTCTCTTCTGTTTTTTCCACTGATTAACGACTAAATATACAATTCTGCAATTATACCGCATTAACATAGATTTTACTATATTATGTACAGGTTGCATACATATCGCACTTTTCTGTATATCTGGATTATCATATCCCACTATTCTTTGATTTATTAAAATATTCCATCCATCCCCAAGTGGTGGGATATCTACTACTCTATCTGATATAAGAACATACATATCCGTATGCTTTGATATTTCTACAGCTTTATATGGATTTTTAGTACATATTAATATATATTTTTACTCCTTAATGATAG
>JAGPKI010000099.1 GCA_018054005.1 Caldisericia bacterium | reverse complement strand
AATATAGTTTTGCCAACCTATAATCCTCCATTGTATCTTATGTATTTTCCATTATGATAATACATATATAAAAAGAGAAGTGACTGTCTGATAAATTTTAGCTTGTAAATTTAAAAGCCCGCAGGGCAAAAAAATGATAGCGATGGGTGCGTAAGCCCCTCGGGAAAAGAGTAATATCATTATTAATTTATTTCTTAAAACCTTGTCCAAAAAAGCCCCTTAGGGTTACACTCCAATTTTCCTAAGAACCAAAACAAGTTTAAAATAGAAGTGTCGACCTTGGGGGTCTCTATAAAAGTGTGAAAAGGTTTAAAAATCTTTATATATTTAAACTTACTCCGTTATCTTTGGCAAAGCGGAATTTGCCAACCCATTATCCCCTAAGTACATTAGCTGAGTTTATATTGAAAAGGCACAAATATATCGCTAATCATATAGGGATTATTGCATTCTCTGAAATGAAAAGTGGATCTTCATTCAAGAAATAATATTACAATCTATTTTTGTTGCAACTCGTTGTATTTTGCCAATGCATCATTCAATTTTTTTGAATTAATGTACTGTCTTTGGAATTCGGTCTTTATTCTGGATATTGAAAAGTGAATGCGATAAATTTCGGGATGATCCTTATACTTATCCTTATAACAATTCAGTTTCTCAACAACAATATTTAACATATCATCAGTTAGAGCAATTATCTCCAGATTTGTAAGAACGCTTACTATTAAGCTGATATAAGGGCTTTGTTCAATATTATTGGCAAAACTAAAATCCAATAAGTCCAACAATGGTTCAAGATAAGCTTTATTTGTATATTCCTCCAGAGGATTAATGTGCTCAGGATCATAAACAAATTTCTTCTCTTCTTTAATAATCTCTATATATAATGGCAAAGCATCCTTATCGCCAAAGCAACAGAGATAATAAATATATTTCCGATAATACTCACATTTCTTATCTTGTATTTCTTTTTTTATTCTTTCAATCAAGCCCGGCATAGTTTTTTTATACCCAGCAAAATAATTTGCCAGATAAAATACTATATTCTCAGGGCATTTTAATACATAAGCATTAAACCAGTTTTCATCTATGTCCAGGTTAATTAGTGCATTTAAACAGGAATATAACAAAGACATTTTTTTATTATAATCATTTTCCCAATTTTCCATAATCTCATAAATATGCGGAAGAACTTCACTACATTTGTTACGCACACAAAACGAAATATGATTCATTATGATATTAGGTAACATTTCTCTCTTGTTCTGCAGGTTTTCCAACACCCTATTTTTCAGTAAGGATTTATCAGCAACTTTCTTTTCAATAACCTCCCAATCAGAATCATTAATCAAAGTTATAAAATCAAGCCAAATCTGATTTGGGATCTGAATAAAATCAGCTTTTCCGAAATTCCATAATTTTTTGATCTTCTTATCATTATCAGTTATATAATTTGAAGCATTCTTAATATCTACTTTTTCAATAGATTCCTTTGCCCAATTCTGCAGCCAGACCTTTAGTTCCGGAGTCAATTTTGGAATATTCTCCTTATTTTCTTCAGTTATGGGTAATTTCTGAACAAAGTGAGAATCAACAAAGTTTAGAACAAGCTCTTCATATTTGTGCTTTAATTGCTGTTCCATTTCTTCCCTATTTGCTTTAGAGTTTTTACGAAAATAATCACTGAGTAAGTTATGAATAAGCTCACTGAAAGTTAAGATATCCTTTTTATAATATTCTTCTTTAGTTAAGACCTCTGCTAAACCAAATATACTATTCAAGTCCTCAATAAGTAAATCAAGATTCAGAATAATCTCCATATCTCGCTGAAAACGAGCTGTTTTTCTTGCCAATATGTTATTTTTTCTGGTTTCCATAAACAATTCGGAATATTCATTCAGCAATTCTTCATATAAAGGATTTACTTGGTAAATTGCCAGGAGCTTTACCAAATTTGTTTTTGTATCATTATCCAAGGAAGGAAAGAGTTCTTTACAAATTCTGCGCACAAAGTTATCATCTTCCTGAAACAGGGTTATTAATAGGTATGCATAATATCCCTGTTTGTTTTCCTTAAATATTCTTTCTACCAGTTCGTAACCTTTTCCAATACTTTGAAAGTATGTAGATAAAGTCACAATATCATCAACCAGGGATTGCGATTCACAAAAGTAAAGGAAAAGACGATACATATTTTCGTATATCTTCTCTTCTTTACTACCATCAATTGCGATATTAACAATGTCTTTCATAAGATCGAAGGAATAATTATAGTTATACTTTAACATATCTTTCTTGATGAAACCATTAACGAATTCATTGAAGTGAGAAGATTTGCAACAATTGAGGTAATAATCTTTAATAAAGCACAACAGTTCAGATGTTTCTTGATTTTGTTTATTCTGTTCAGATAATTCCTTATAGAGATCTAGCATATCATCCAGATAATAAAAATCAGGGTCATACTTAGTAAGTAATTGCACTGTATCATTTTTACTTGCTTTATAGAGCTTTTTTAAGGTTTCAAAAGGAAGATTATCTATGTCAATATAATTAGTTGCGATATAATTAAGATTCTTTCTATAGCTTTTCAGGTCTTCCCTCATCATGCATTCTATAAGGGTCTTATCTATTTCCGGTTTGTTAAAATTAGTCGCATAGCTTAAAATTACAAAGGCAGTTATAGTCATATAATTATTATTCTCGGGCTTACGAATGTAGTTTAGCAGATAGTTTTCCCGTTCTGGGGTATTCCAAATACGGGAGAGATTTCTTAAGTTTATATACCCCGGAATAAATTTCCAGTTGGTAGAATAGTATTCAAAGATGAAGATAAATATCTCTTTTTGTTTTTCATAAACCATAAATTCAGGTAGAATGTTGATAAGAGATTCCGGTTTTGAGTTTTTGATTTGTTCAATCAGGTAATTTTTATAATCCTTGGGAAGTAATTCTACTATAAATGGGACAACCGGCTCCCAGTTATAAAGAATTAAATCTGAAGCAAATAAGTAATTGAGTTCGTCTTTGGATTTAATATTTTTAAAAGCTTGTGCAGATAAATAATCCTGAAATATCTTATGGGAAAAACTATATTGTAGGTCACCATTTATCTCGTTGAATTCAATCAGTTTTTGATATTTTCTAACTTCCTCAACCAGATTGAGATCAGCTGTTATAAACTTTATATCCTTTTTTGATATAGTAGTTAGCCCGCAATCCGTCATACAAAATGCAAGTTTGCTCATCGTTTTAACAAGTTCATTACACACACAATCCGGTATATGAGTTGTTTCAAAATGTTCTCTATCCTGTTCTATACTCTCTTTTATGGCAAAATCCAATATTTCGGAAATACTTCCAGGTAAATTTCCGGATTGTTGATAATAATCTACTATCTTTACCAGATAGAAAGGGCTTTGAATAAGGGGAGAAATCTCGTTCCACAAAGGAGATGTCGTCAAATCTATATTTTTTAATCTATCGGTTGTATATTTCTTTATCTGTTCATAAGTTAAGGGTGCCATAGAATATATAGTATAATCTCTCATTGGCGTAGTAGAAAGGTCTATCGGTCTGGAAGTTATAACTATGGGAATATCGGGATATTTCTCATTCCAATTATTGAGTTGCTGGTGAAATTCTAACTTCCTATCATCTTTTAATTCATCATAACCATCCAACAACAATATTAAATTATCAGGAAAGGATTTTAGCTCTTCTTTAACTGCTTCTTCAATTGAAGGGGAAATTAAGTTTTTCAATTTTATCAAAACCGGGTTAAACTTATCCAGATCATTAGAATATAAATAAGCATAATAGCATAGATAGGTTGATTTTCCTGAGCCCCCATTATCCATTATTATAATTTTTTTATTCTGTTTTAGGTCTTCTTTTTCTTTAATTACT
Source organism: Caldisericia bacterium (assembly GCA_018054005.1). Lineage (GTDB taxonomy): Bacteria > Caldisericota > Caldisericia > UBA6126 > JAGPKI01 > JAGPKI01. Next base: position 1,364 of record JAGPKI010000099.1, on the reverse strand, counting down.
GTATCCAAATCAAGATAATTTGTTTGCCAGAATTTAACTTTTTCATTCTGAGCGCTTATTTTCAGGTCTATTACATAATCCTCGGGCTCGTCGTATTTACGACAGGAAGTTTTTATACATTCTTTCAATTTTTGCTTGAATAATTCTATTATCTCATCCTGATTGTGACAAATTTTATAGACTGCACATTCTCCGACGCGTCCTAAAAAGCTCTCTATTTTTTGATTTTCAGATTTATCCTTGGAAAATAAATCTTCAGATTGCTGGAGAAAAGAAAAAGATATAATACGGGGATGGATATGAATTTTATGTTCATTTTTCCTTTTTAAAGCATCCCGAAACTCAAATTCAGTAGCCGAAATGTCCTCCTCTGCCATCCTCTTGCCATAGCGGGAAGCCATAATACCAAAGTATAAATCGTATTCACCAACTTTATCCATAATGATTTGTTGAGGAGTTTTGCCAGTGTCGGCATCAACAAATTCATTTTTTTCCCAATATGAAACTATGAAGTTAAACTCCTTATTTACAGCATTGTTGTTATAATCGTTTGTAACTTTTATCAGTTTTTCCGGCAAACCTTCTAAAACAGGATCATTGGCAGGACAGGACAGGAAGACATTTATATCAATCATTTTGCTTATGAATATGAGATGGAAAGTGATTTTGGTCCCATTCTTCCGGGGGGAGGAAATTTCCATTTTCAGCGCAACGTGGACCAGGAGGTGGATTTAATGCCAAAATATAGGTTGAACCTGTTAAATTGTCCAAACCATTCTCAAAAAGAGGAGCTATTTGATCATAAATTTCCAAAATGCTTCGCCGGGTGAGATATTCTCCAAATTCATCTATATCTTTGCGTTTTACAATCGGGAAGGTCTTCATTATGTATTCTACTGCTTTCCTGGGAGATTGAAAATAGGAAAGAAGAGGATTTATGGCATTACCTACTGCTGATGTTGAAGATTGTTGAAATGATGAATTATAACTTTTTTCCCAGTCCTTCTGTGTTCCCAAATAGAGATGAAAATAAAGCGCATCCAGCTCACAACGAATTTCAAAACGACGCTCCTCATCCCAAATAAAGAGTGGTACATTATATATTGAAACTTCAATATATAACATACTATATGAAGTAAACGATAGTTCTATAAATCGTGAAATTATGAAATTATAGAGTATTGAAGAGTATTGATTATCCGCTAATACAGGAAAATGCATAACATAACCATAATTCATATTTGTACCCCCTAACTTTTGCCTGATTATATAATCGCAACAAAAACTATTCATATTACATCAAAGTAAAGGTAACATAGCAATTTTGTGTTGAACACTAATGTTGGTGTAAATTCCGACTCGTT
>JAGPKI010000098.1 GCA_018054005.1 Caldisericia bacterium | reverse complement strand
ATTCGGGAGCAGTAATAGAGCCATCTCTTGAACTTTTAACAAGAGCAAGAGAGATAAAGAAAGAAAATTCAAATGTTGCTGGCATATATGTGGGTAATGAACTTGACAATCTCGAGATAAACAAGGTGATGGAAGCTGGAGCTGAAGGCTTAATAAGGGTGCAGGACTCTCAATTATCGAATTATGATGTTATTTTATATTCCAAAGTTTTAAACTGGCTAATAAATGAAAAAAAACCTTCAACATTTCTTTTTCCTGCAACAGAAATAGGAAGAGATCTTGCTCCTCGTCTCGCAACAATGCTTGGAACAGGACTTACTGCTGATTGCACAGAATTAAGTATAGATTTACAGACAGGACTATTGATTCAGACACGCCCAGCTTTTGGTGGTGATTTGATGGCAAGTATTATTTGCCCAAATAAGAGACCACAAATGGCTACAGTTAGGCCTCATTCATATAAAGTTTCAAATTTTTCTACTAATAATTTTTATGATGAGCTAATTTTGTTACCTGACCAATTCAAATTACGGAATTATTCAACTTTTAAATTGATTAATAGAAAGCCAATAGAAACAGTATTTCCAAAGATTGAGAATGAGAAAATACTGGTTTCTGTGGGTAGAGGCATAGGAAGCAAAGAAAATGTTGATGTTGTATATGATTTCGCTAAAACAATAGGCGCTGGTATCGCCTGTTCAAGGCCAATAGTTGACAATGGATGGCTTCCACATGAATTACAGGTTGGACTATCAGGGAAAGTTGTCGCACCTAAAATTTATATAGCTTTAGGTATTTCTGGCTCAATTCAACATATTGTGGGTATGCAATCATCAGAATATATAATTGCTGTAAATAAAGATCAATTTGCCCCAATCTTTAAAATAGCTCATCTCGGAATTGTTGGAGATATTAAGAAAGTCTTACCAAAACTTCCTAAATTAATTAGTAAGGCTTGACTGTTACAGTAACTGAATTATCTATTGGTAGTAGTTTTGAGAGTAAATCATTTAACTCAATTAAGTTGAGAGATTTTAAAATATCAATGTATTTTTCAAGTGTTGGAACTTGGGAGAGGTAAAGAGTTGAAATCTCTCCAATAAGATTGGAAGGGTTATCTGCAAGCATATAAGCTCCACCAATTGCATTACTTTTAGATAAAGTTAATTCTTCCTCAGTTATATTAGTATTAAAGAGTCTTCTTTCTATTTCCTTATTTAATTCAACCAATAGTGTGTCTGGTTGGTCTGTGTAGGATGAAATAATTGGAAAACAATAATCTCCCTCCCAGTCAAGAGCATAGTTAAAGCTATCATCTATTAGACCTTTTGAAAAAAGAGAATCATAAAAAGGAGACATTGAACCAAAAATTATTTCGAGGATCAGGTTAGAAGCTATAATCTCCTCAATTGTAAATTTATCTTTTTTAGGTTTAAAACCGATAAATACAAGGTCCTTTGTTGTTCTACTTTTAAGTTGTATTTTACGAACCTTTGGATATGCTGGCTCAATATATTTAAATGATTCATCTATAAATTTAATATCATTATTTTTATAAATCTTTACTTTTTTACGGATTTTATCAAATAATTCAGACTCATCTATGTCCCCTAAAATGAATAGTATGGAATTCTTTTTAGAAAAGAAGGTATTATATGTAAAACTTAAGATTTCTGGATTTATGGCTTCTATAGAATCAACAGTTCCAGCTACTTTTTTCTTTAAAGGGTTAAACCAAAACATTGCATCGACCATATTTTGATAACCTAAGTAATATGGCTCATCATCATACATAGTAATTTCATTTGCTATTATCATCTTTTCTCTCTTTATAGTTTTCTTTAAAAAAGATTTTTCAGTGAACACAAGATCCAGTAGAAGATTCATACAATCAAAAAAATTACTTGTAGTAGTAAAGTAAAAAGTCATATTTTTTCTTCCAGTAAAAGCATTTGCGTCAGCGCCAAATTTTGAAAATAATTCGGTAGCATCTCTTCCATTTATTTCAAAAAGCCTATGTTCAAGGAAATGAGCAACACCATCGGGTAAAGAAAATTCTTTATTCTCTATCTTTAATGTGGTAATCATTGAACCCAATTTAACTGTGAGCAAACCAAAGCTTGATGAAATATCCAATCTTTTTATAAATACTACTTTTAATCCTTCTATTTCTTCTTCATATATTTTTACTTTCTCAGTTAATGCTTTCACAATTCTCCCCTCAAAGCATATATTGTATCAAGCCATAATTCACTTGCTACTCTTTTTACATCTTCTATATTTGTGTCTTCGACCCATTCCTTTATCTTGCTCAAATTAATAAGTGGATCTCTAAGAAGAAATTCAATTCTTGAACTTATAAGGGAAAGAGAATCATCTTCAATTGAGTTAAGGCCTGATATTGTTAGTTTTTTAGCTATATTAAGTTCATTGTCGCCAATATCTTTTGAGATATATAGGCGAATTTTTTCAGTTGTTTCAACAATCTTCTTATAGTTTTTCCAGATTATTGCAGAGGAAACAATGAGTATATTTTTATTAGCAGGAATGCTCGAACTTATATAGTAGCAAAGACCCATCTTTTCTCTTAATTCAGCGAACAACCTGGAAGTTGAAAATTTACCAAAAATAGCATTGAATAGAAGCAACGCTCCATACAGAGGGTTATTACTTGGGATGTTGTAGCGATATCCAAGAAAAAGCCATGTTTGTTGAATTTTTTCTTTTTCTATAACTACTTCTGGTTTGTGCTTTACAATAATTTCACTGCAGTTTTCGATATCAGCATCACTTTTATTGAGCTTAAATGCATTAACTGCCTTATCAATATTATCATCATTAAACTCTCCGACAAAGTGCAAAAATCTATTTTCTCTTAAAATAGATTCAAAATAAAAGTGAGTAAGTTCGCTGTTAGTTATTCTTTCTACTTCCTCTTCTGTGCCAAGGTTGCTTATACCAAAGCGTTCATTTTTACACATAATTTTAATAAATCTTTCCAAGGCATATCTCGGTCTATCATTTATGAGAGTTTTGATTTCACTTAATAGATTATTTTTTTCTTCAATGAAGTAGTTTTCTTTAAATTTTCCATTATCAAGAAGAGGGGATAAAAATATTTCTTCTAAAAGGTTTAAAGATTTTTCAAATAAGTTTTGACCAAAAAACCCTTCATTTAATATTTTTAATGCAATCAAAAAGACCTGATAATCTCCTAATTTTATAGTATTTGCTTTTAAGATTGCTCCATTTAGAGAATAAAGATATCTCGTCAATTTATAGGGGGAATCAAAATTCTTCGTTCCTCTCTGAATAATTCTTCCTGCTAAAGTTGCTAATGGTGCCTTTATGTCAATTAACCTGTAAGCTGAAAGGACAATATTTTGGGTTGTGAACTTATCTGTTTCAAATATTTCTGTGACAAAAGAAGGTATATTATATAATGTTTTAAACTCGTTTTGAAGCATAAATTTAAATAAGCCTTAAAATTATTAGGGCTTCTTTCTTTTCCTTTCTCTGCATATTCATAGCAGTAAAAGTGAATATATTAAAACCATTCCAAAGTTTCAACTCAACGTTAAAGTATCCGTCTGCATCTACATAAACTTCTTTATCATTTAAATATAATCTATAACCATCTGTTCTACCATATAATAATAAGGTTTCAGAGAATGCAAAAGGAGTATAGTTGAGAAATTTTATTACAGGGTATTCATCACTTAATAGAGTGGCTGTTACTTCGATATTTATTACTCCAAGAATTGTTTGCAATGAGATTACACCATTATTTTCCCCTTTTGTCATAAATAGCTGGTTTATTTTTACTTCTATAGTTTCATTAGCTGAATAGAAATCAGTTTTGGATAGAGTAATCCATTTTTGGGGGCTATAAAGTTTCACTCTAATAGGATTTCCATGCTCTTCAATTATGTTTAAGCTAAAAGAGGGATCATCCAACTTAGAAATCTCGCCAAATTCAATTTTATATGAATTAACATATAAGCTTAATTCTGGCTTATTCGAGGTTTTGAATTTTATAATATATGGTGTTTTGAGGATTCTTCTGTTAACTGAGATCAAGCAATTTTCTAAACTTTGTATATATAGAGCATAAGTGTAGTTTGGCTTAAAATATTTATCAGGGGAAAGAATTAAGGTATTTTCCTCCCTATCATATGAGAAATCTACTCCTATCTTTTCATTATCCTTAGCAATTATTTCGAAACATTCTTTTTTTATTGCATTCGTAATTAAACCTTCACTAAATTTAACTTTAATTAATATGTCTCTTGGGACTTCTTCAGCAAAAGATATTGGTTCTGAAGCATCAATAATCAATGAGTCAAATTCAAATATAGTTGAATTATACACTTCTCTCGTTTCCATGTTTTGAACGAGGAAAATAACTTTATAATTTCTTACATTTTCGAGAGTTTCTAAAGGGAAAGAAAATTCTATTAAAAAATTAGTTTGTCCATCAAAATCAAGCTTTAATCCGGAGAATGAAGGGAAAACTTTTCTTGCTACATAGTCATAAATACGATTTTTTTCATATTCAATGTTACTTTCTAAAAGAACTGCCATAAAGTTTCCATTAATTGCTTCATCGTCAAATTGCTCAATCTCAGCTTTTAGCTTTAACTCATTTTTGCTAACAAAACCATCAGCGTAGATACCAAGTTTTGGAGAGTTTGTGAGCAAATCTTTAACAATTTTTTCAAACTCTGGATAACTATTTTCATCCACTCCAACTATCTTTTTGCTGCCGTTTATTAAAACCGTTGGATAACCACTTACTTTATAGTAAGCTACCCTATCTGGGACTTCTTGGATTGAAAGGTCATCCTGGTTGTGATATCTAATATTTAATATTTTATCGCCAAAATTTTTCCTTAATTCATCAAAAACCTCATACGCATAGTGGCACCATCCACACCATGTAGCAGTAAAAGTCTCCAATAGAACATTTTGTGACTTATTTATAACATCCGGATATAAATCTTTTGGTATTCTTTTTATTGTATAACTTTCATTAGAATTTACTAAATTTAGCGAAGGAAGTAAGATTAATATTATCAGTAAGAAGCTTAATATTATTTTCTTCATTTATATAATTAAAATTATTCCTAAATCCTTAAATTTTACCATAATAGAAATATAACAAAATTTCGAAATGTTCAAAATTCTATGTATAAATTTATAGTCAATTCATGTGATGTGTTGCCTTATTAAAAAATCTAAAAATAAGGTGTTAACACTTTCATTTATTAGATTCTTTAGGATCGATATAATCTTGTTTATTTTAAATTGCTTCAGAAGTAT
>JAGPKI010000097.1:3021-5334 GCA_018054005.1 Caldisericia bacterium | reverse complement strand
AGGTCCATAGTTATTAGAACAGTTAGATATTGTTATTGGTAGTTTATGAGTATTGTAATATGCTCTTACAAGATAATCTGAAGCTGCCTTAGATGCAGAGTATACACTTCTAGGGGCATATGGAGTGTTCTCATTAAATTTAGCATTAGGATCATCTAATGGTAGTTCTCCAAATACTTCATCTGTAGATACATGATGGAATCTTATTCCTCCATTTTTAACAGCAGCTTCTAGTAGTATTAGTGTTCCTTCTACATTTGTTTTTATAAATTCTTCTGGTCCGTCTATGCTTCTATCTACGTGGGATTCTGCAGCGAAGTGTACTATTAGGTCAATATCTTTGGTTAATTTCATAACTAAATCTTTGTCACAGATATCTCCTTGTACAAATTCATAGTTGGGATTACTTTCTATGTCTTTGAGGTTATTTAGGTTTCCTGCGTATGTTAGTTTATCTAGGTTTATTATTTTATCTTTGGGGTATTTGTTTAGCCAGTATTTAATGAAGTTTGAGCCTATGAAGCCACAACCACCTGTTATGAGGATTTTCATGTATTTTTTAAAAGAATTTAGTTCTCTATGGTATCTGATCCTCTAAATTATTTCAATAAGAATCTAAACCGTTATTAATTCGATGGACTTACAATACGAGAATCTCCAACTAAAATAAATAAATCCACAGTGATTTTCTGATATAATAATCCGATATGAAAAAGCAAAAAAACTCTTTTGTAGTTCCATTAGTATTTAGCTTATCTGATTTCGAGAAGGATTCCCCTTTGTATCTTTGGATTTTTGAATTATATACGAATTATGCGAGTAGGAATAATTCAGCAATAATCTCTCAGGAATTTTATTTTGATCATTATATAAACGTCCTTGAGGACAATTATTGGGGAGGAATCAAGGATAAACTAGCTCAAGAAGAGTTAAATAACAGGAAAGAGAGATATCGCAAATATTCTATAAGCAACATAGAGACCAAGAGGCTTATGAAAAATAAGAAAACTGCTTTTGAGGCAGAAACAGATTTGCTTGTCAACAAAAATAAAAACCTGATCTCCATGGTAGAGAAACGTCTCATTATGATCGAAAAAGATTATAATCGAAAAATTGATGCATTGATGGTCTGGGTTTCCAACCCAAGTTTAGAAGAATTGGCAAAGAAGAGAAACATCAAAATAATCTCTCAGGAGCTATCCCCTATTAGGCAAACACCAAATAACAACAATTACAATACAACACTTTGTTATTTTCAATTTAAAAACAAATATGACAAAGATTACGTCAAATCACTCTTTAATGACTTCGAAAGATCAATAAAAACAGAAAAACTCCAAATGTTCTCTAGAGAGGAGTTGCTTTCTATCTTCCTAAATACTGAGGACTTATGGGCTTTAAATGACCTCAAGAATCCAACCCCCTATGATTTAGGGCTATCTCCAGGATTTGAGAATGATCCATTTTTTAAAGCATATGCTAATGAGGATATTGAAGAAACATGTGAAAAAATTAATAAAATGTTTTCACCCAACAAGGTTTCGATACGCTATCATCCTAATCTTGAAAACTCCATAGGAAACAAACTCTGGGAAAAAGATTCTTCACCTAAATCAATTTATTGGATACTCAAGTGTCAAAGAATCGTTACTGCGGTCTCTAACATTGGCTTTGATGCTATGATGTTTGGTAAGACTTGTTACACTTTAGCCGAGAATATGCCCTTTGCATTCAAGTCTGTTAATAGCCTTGATTGGAAAGATGAGTCTGTTGTTGATTCCCTTTACTTAAATTTTATGCTTTTTGGGATCTTTGTACATTGGGATTTAATGCTCGATCAGAAATACATCGATTGGAGAATGTCTAACCCAGGGATACTTGAGATATTTAAATATAACAGGAAGTATGTCTTAGAATCCCTTGGCCTAGAAGTAAATCAAAATTGGCTAACTCAAGAAGACATTTTAAAGACAGTACATCAAATAGAGGATAAGGAAATCAAAAAGATAATACACTACAATTTATTTGACAGATTGGAAGCAATTAAAGATGAGAATGAAACTCTAAAGCAAACAATTGAAGATAAGAATGAAACCCTAAAACAAACAATTGACAGGCTAAAATCAATTGAGGATGAGAATAAGACTTTAAAGCAAACAATTGAAGACAAGAATGAAACCCTAAAGCAAACAATTGACAGGCTAAAATCAATTGAGGATGAGAATAAGACTTTAAAGCAAACAATTGAAGACAAGAATGAAACCCTAAAGCAAACAATTGACAGGCTAAAATCAATTGAGGATGAGAATAAGA
>JAGPKI010000097.1:0-2921 GCA_018054005.1 Caldisericia bacterium | reverse complement strand
TTGACAGGCTAAAATCAATTGAGGATGAGAATAAGACTTTACAAAGAACTGTGAGATTAAATTCGAAAGAATTACAAAAAATTTACAACAGTAAGAGTTGGAAAGTGACACAACCTATTAGAGAATTTGCTAAAATGAAGAGAGATTTTAAAACAAAAATTTTCAAAAAGGATGCCGAGCAAAAAAAACCTTAAAAAATTAAATGTATTTTGTTCTACATCCTCAACTAGACTTAACGAGGTCAATAATTTACTTATACCTTCACTAGAGAAACAAACATACGAAGGGGAAATACACCTATCACTCCTCAATTATGAAGCAAATGAAAAAATAAAAGAGGAAGATATCATAGATAGCGAGAAGCTTCACATCAGAATTATTAATCCCCCAAAACCTCTCGGTTTTGGTGAAGCACATAATTATTCTTTTAACTTAGTAAAACCATCAAAATATTTTCTCATAATAAATTCCGATATTTATTTGGAGAGGGACTGTATTAAAGAAATGATCAGAACTTTTGATGAAGATACAGGCCTCATTGAAGTACGTCAGTTACCCTTTCAGCATCCTAAGGATGAATCACATAAGGAAACCTTCGAAACAAGCTGGGCATCTGGATGTTGTTTACTGATAAATGTGGAATTTTTCAAAAAAGTTGGCGGTTTTGACCCATTATATTGGATGTATCTAGAAGACGTAGATTTGAGCTGGAAATCTTGGATCAATGGTTATAAAGTATTACAAAATCCAAAGGCAGTTGCATATCACTTTACAGGTTTATATTTCAGATACAGCCCAAACAGATACTATTTGGAAGATTTTTGGAGCTTACGAAATTTCTTTTATATATCCTATGTTTATTGGGGAAATAAAGGTCTAAGAAGAGCAAAAGAAATTGTTGAAAAAATTCCATATTATGACAAAGAAATTAAATCAGAGGCTTATCAAAACTTTCTTGATCTCAAAGAAAACAATCGTATTAAAAAGATTAGAATACCTACGAACCTCGAAAATAAAATACACATACACGGATACAATAAATTTTCTAAAAACCCTTAAATGAATAATGATTTCGAAATTTACAGATTATGCAGAGACTCGGAAACCGTTAGAAGGTTAAAAAAACACGAGAAAAAGTACAATTTACCAAAAACAAATTACCATACTGACAAGGATTTATATACATTTTTTAATGAAATCTTAAAGGATTGTCAGAAAGATTACGCACTGGTGTGTCATGATGATGTAATCGTGCCAATAAATATTTCTTCAAATGTTAATATGGCAATTGAAAAAGCAAACGAATGCTTTGGAGAGCAAAATTGGGGGATACTTGGAAATGCTGGGATTGAGGCAGTATCTAAAAAGACAAGAACCTTTATTGCAGATCCTCATACATCTATACTACCTTATAAAACAGAAATTCCGATCCTTGCAGAAAGCCTTGATGGAAACACAATGCTTTTAAACATTAAATCTTTAAAAAATAAGAACGTGTCCTTGCCCAAAAATCTCAAGGGTTTCCATCTTTATGATTTAATTTTATGTATGGAAAGCTACAAAAAGGGATTGGTCTGTGGAATAAGCTCTTGGTTATATGTCAAACATGATAGTCCAGGTAACTATGAAGCATTTATCAACGCATCTAAACAAAGGCAGTTTCAGAATTATTTTAAAAATTCGTTCTCTAATCATTTAATAACCAGTATAAATGACAATATCCAAGTAGAAAGAGAATATAAACACTTAAATAGAAATAGTAAAAATCTTTTAAGTTTTGAGGAGACCATCCAAAAAACAATTAGTTCCTTATATAAGAACTCACCTATTAAGTTAAATGTACTAATTCGTATACATACTCCTTCACGAAAAGTCTTTCGCCTACTTGAAACACTAGAGATATTTCGTAGAAATTTAAATAAGAATGTTGAATTCAATGTAATCTTAGGAATAAACAATATTTCAGAAAAAGAGATATCACCCTTTATTAAAGAAATTAAAAAGGAATATAGTAACTTAATGATTAAGGATATATATATAAAAGAATCAAGAGAAAGATACCCTAGAGTTAATGTAATAGGAGAAGTTATTAAAACAATTGAAGATGAAGATTCTTATATCTGGATAGTGGATTATGATGATTTTGTAATGCCAGAAATAGCCAAACATATACAATGGGTTTTGTCGAACAACGACATTGTAGCAGGAGATTCTTACGTATTTAATGAACAATGGGACAAGAAAAAGTTCCCCATTACTTCAGAGTTAAGTGATATTATAAAGTCCGAGAACATTAACACGTTGTTGACAGGCAAAATTTATATTCCAGTCTGCTCTATTATATATAAAACTAAAATTCTAAAAAGAATTTTTAATGAAAACCAATTGTTAGGAGATTACTATGAAGATTACGCTATTACACTTCTTGCAGTTAAAGATAATGAGTATTGGTGTTTACCACTTCCCTTCGCAGGAATATCATATCATGGCGGGAATACAGTACTTGAGCAGGATAGAACTCACTGGGATTACAGCTATGCAACATTTCTATCTGAAATTATTAATAAAAATTTAGTCAATAAAAAGACTTACTCACTTTTTAATAGTCTCCCTCCCTCTAGGGATGCAGAATTTGAGAGCTTTAAGAAGGGTTTAATATGGAAGTATCTGCAGAAATATAGAAAAATAAAACATCTTATTAAAAAAACCATATAAAATTACTAATTCAACATATCTTCACAAATAATAAAAAAAGTAATAGCACCAAAGAAATGGACACAAAGTATACTTTTCGTAAATCCAGAAATTACACCAAAGGATTGGTATAGAATATAAATATTATATATTTATTACAAATACTCTTTGATATAATCTCAACATATGGAACTAAATAAATCACAAGTGTATATAACAATCCCTCT
>JAGPKI010000096.1 GCA_018054005.1 Caldisericia bacterium | reverse complement strand
CTTTATTTCAATTCATCTTCTTTTATACCGGAGATAACAACCATTAAAGTAAACAATTCTATAAAGGAAGAAAAAGATATTGATGTTAATCCTGAAATAGAAGAGATCCAATGTAATTATGAAGGTATAGGAGAATATCCCGCTAAAGACTTAATTCCTAAAAATGCAAAAATAATTCATCCAGAAAATCTTAGAAAAAATAATAATTTCATAATAATACATTCAGAGAGTAGTTACTATCCAGATAAATATACCATTGCATATCACTCCTCAACTGAACCATCAAAGACAATAATATTGATTTCATTTAAAGAGGATAGTGTCTGGAAAGAATATGGCAAAATTGAGTTAATAAATGAAGATTTAGTGCAAATGCGTTTATTTGAATCAAGATATCTAATTTTATGTTCTAAATCTAATAATCCATTTAATGTTAATCGTTTCAGAATATACGATATTCTTTATACAGACGAATCAGAGTTAAAAGTTGAAAAAACTTATGATAAAATTGAGTTTATAACAATGAAAAATCCATACGGGGATTTTGCTAAAGAAGAATTAATTTCATTCTGGCAAAGAATTGATAAGGAAATTTATAAAGTTGATTTATACAAGTATGACTATTATTATACTTTAAAAGAAGCGATTAATTTTTATCCAACTTATTTTAGAAAGGTAGTTAATTATTATAAAGAAATTGAGAATGATTATTTTGGCTCATTAACGTATTGGGAGTGGTTAGCTGATGTTCAAGTAAAAGCCAATATGCCTTCTGAAGCTCTTAATTCTGTTTCTAAATATAAACTGTTAATAAATAAGAATATATCATTGCCTTATCATATTCAATTAATTGAATCCCAGGCATTATTGATGCTAAAAAAATATGATAAAGCAATCTCAATGTCTAATGGAATTATTTCAAAATTAGAAAATAAATTATCTACTGAGTCTAGTAGTTACAAAAGTATTAAAGAAAAAGTGTCGAAAAATAATAATCTATTGTTGATTTTAAAAGAAAGTTACAGAGTTTTAATTGATGCAATAGTTGAATTACCCGAAAAGAGAGATGTTTGGGATATTTCGATGAAACAAAGTAATTTTTTAGAGGATTATTTTCAAGATTTACATTACTATCAGAATTATCCAGAGTATAGTTTAGGTAAATTTTATTACCAAAGAGCATATTGTAGACAGGAATTATTAGAATTCAAAAGAATAATATCGAAGTGGTCAATCAAGGAATGGAATAATGCATTAGAAAGTATAGACTTATTATCAAAAGAAAAAGATATCTATGTTAAAGCTAAATGGGTTAAATCTGGAGAACAGCGAAGATTATTTGATTTTTTCTGGGAAGATTCTCTCCTCTGGATCGATTCAGATTTTCATATTTTATTATGGAAAGAAAAAGGAAAATTGTATTCTCAAGAATTTATTGGATATGACGATGATCATCCATTTATGATATCTTCTGCTTTGATAGAAGGAAGAATTATCTGGAATGAAAAAATACCAGAAATGGTTTTAATCTATGACAATAACACTGGTGGAACAGGAAGTGGTCAAGTAGATTTAATTATTATGCAGCTTATAGATCATAAATGGACAATAAAATGGTTTTCTAATGCAAACTGGAGAAGCAATGTTTATAAAGTAACTTTTATTGGATCAGGCGTTGACAAGGTCTTAGTAAAAAGTGATTCTTATGCTGAATTAGATAGTATAGAACTTCCTGGTCTATCTCACGCTGATAATCATATTGAGTACGAGGATATCTGGATTAAAAAGGGAGATCAATACATTCTTGAAACATCAAAAATCATTCCATCGGAAATCAATACCATTTCAGAGTTTGTATATGCAATTAAAGAAAATGATGATGAAGAAGCATTAAATTGGGTTGTAAGTAAAGAATTGTTAGAATATGCCAAATTAAATAGGTTTGAAAGTGCATGTTTTTGTGGTTATTCAGACTCTGAACAGAATATAGAGAATATGGAGATTTGGGCAAATGAAAAAATTTTTATAGTATCATTTATTAAGAGAGGAGAACAATATTATATTTCTGACATAAAAGAAAAAGAGAAATTAACTCATTAGTTTAATTCATCTAAATTAACTTTCCCTAAATTTCAGCACTTTCTAAAACAACTGTCAAAACATATTTCTCGCTATTGATTAATATTCAGTTTCTCATTTTTGGATTGATAAAGTTAAATTTAAAGTCTAAACTCTATTAATTTTATACAAAATTTTTACATTCAGAGCTCTCACCCAAAAAGATTGACAATACCTTTTTATTAAATGTATAATATTAACAATGTTGTATAAAGGTTAAAAGGTTAATCGCAATTGTAAATATTTTAAGAAGGAGAGGTATTAAAATGAGTAAGTTAAAGTTATTTATCCTTTCAATTTCATTAATCTTATTTTCTTTCGTATTTATGCTTATTCCTATAAAAGCAAACCCTGTTCTTTCTGCAAGTCCTTCGAATATTTTTTTTGGTCCCAATAAAAAAATTACTGTTACATATTCTGGTGCACCTGGTTACGATAGTGATTGGATTGGATTGTTTAAAGCAAATGCAGGCGAGAGGGAGTATATCACATATCAATATTTGAAAGGCAGCAAGAGTGGCACTCTTACATTTGGAGCTCCTGAAGAGGTTGGAAAGTATGAATTTAGAATGTGGGAAAAAGAGTGGACAAGACAAATTGCTAAAAGTAATATTGTAAATATTGAATATGGACCAACTTCGTTAGAACCTAAAATAAGCTTACTATATATTGGTCCCAATAAAAAAATTACTGTTACATATTCTGGTGCACCTGGTTACGATAATGATTGGATTGGATTATTCAAAGTAGGCGCAGGTGAAAAAAGTTGGGTATCTTACCAGTATCTTAAAGGTAAAACTTCAGGTACATTAGAATTCATTGCACCGGAGTCGCCAGATAATTATGAATTCAGACTTTGGACGCGAGAATATACCAAACATCTTAAAACCAGTAAGCCAATTGTTGTCCAGTGGGGACCAATTAACATCAAAGCTTCATTAAGCCCTTCTGACTCGAGTGGGAATCAAAAGTTTACTGTTACATATTCTGGTGCACCTGGTTACGATAATGATTGGATTGGATTGTTTAAAGTAGGCGCAGGTGAAAAAAGTTGGGTATCTTACCAGTATCTTAAAGGTAAAACTTCAGGTACACTTCAGTTTGATTGTCCAAAGGAAAAGGGTTCATATGAATTTCGAATGTGGGCAAAAGAATATACTAAATTACTTGGAAAAAGTGATGTTATACAAGTGGGATCTGGTGGAGGAAATGGTGGTGGCAGCGGGCAGTTTGTTCTGTATGCTTACCCTGGAGATGGTAAAGTATATCTTGAATGGACAGCTATTGTTGAACAAACTAATCTTATAGGTTATAATATATATCGTAAAACTCCGGATTCAAACTACAAAATACCAATAACTGATTTTCCAATAAATGGTCTTAATTATATAGATCCTAATGTTGACAATGGAGTTTTAACATGCTATTATGCTAAGGCTGTTTATCGGGGCAATCGCGAATCTAATCAATCAAATGAAGTTTGTGTTACTCCTCACAAGCCAAAAATAGAAGTTTCAATCCCAGATAATGCAAAAACAAACAATCCAAGTTATACATTTACAGGCAAAGTTGACCCTGGATCTAAAATTACTGTTAACGGAAGCCTGGTTTCTGTAAACTCAGATGGTACTTTCACTGCTACAGTTACATTAAAGCCTGGAAGCAATACTATTACAATTATTGTAACAAATAAAGCAGGAGACACAATAAGAATAACTAAAACTGTGGAATATACTGGAACTACTCCTGGAGGTAAAGTAGTTATAATCCTAAAAATAAACAGCAAAACTGCTTATGTTAATGATGTAACCAATACTTTAGATGTAGCTCCTTTTATTGATAGAGGGAGAACATTTGTACCTTTCAGATTTATAGGAGAAGCACTCGGAGCTGAGGTTGGATATACTACTGATTCAAACGGAAGAGTAAAAACTGTATCTTACAAACTTGGTAACAATTCTATAACCCTTACAATCGGGCAAAAGGAAGCTATTGTTAACGGAAAGGTAATGAAAATGGATGTTCCTCCACAGATTATACAGGGGCGAACAGTTATACCACTTAGGTTTGTTACTGAAGCTTTAGGCTGCAATGTTGATTGGAATGGCGAAACAATGACTATTACAATAACTTATCCAGCTAAATAATTATTTAAAGTTTAACTGGATTTTACGCTTTAATAAAGAGTTCCTATATATTGTATCTGTATAATTGAAGTTAATTCTCAAGCATTAATAGCCGAATTATTTAAAAGTGCTATTAGATATGATGGCAAACATACAATAAATTGTTTAAACGTTAACAATATAGAATAGAAACGAAAGATTATCAGTTTCTCTGATTCGAGAATATCTAATTATTTGACAAGTATATGAATTCTACCATTTTATTAAGATATGTTATTTAATTCAAACAAAATCGAAAAGGTGTTAGATTCAATTATTTCTTAATTTCTTCGTCCCGGATGCAATAAATAGTATTAGAGGTATAATCTACAAAATATATTGATTGGTCTGGACATGCTGATATATAAGTATTAAATGATTGATCGGTTGTAAATAAATCTTTTTTAATTTTAGGTACCGGGAGTTTAAGCTCCCATTTTCTCTCACAATTTTGAGAAAAACAATATATTGAGCATCCAGACAGGACTTCATAAGCAAAGTAGATGTTATTTTCAGTATCAATAGCTAAATTTTTTATATCAGCTAAACTATCTTCACGATTCCAGAAATAATCAATAGTTTCAGATTGTGATGATAGAGTTCTGAAATCTGCTTCACTTTCCCAAAGTAATTTACCATCTTTTGTTAAGGATTGTAAAAATTTCTCTCATTTATTAAAGTTTAAATTTTTTTGATGTTTTAAATTATTTAAAATCAAATTAAAATTATATTCAAATATTTCTAAACTTATTAAATCATAAACTCCACACCTCGAAGAATCTATATTCATTATTATTACAATCCAGAACAGGCAGTTGAAGATGAAAAAGCTCTTGATAAAAATTAATAATGTTACGTACTGAATTAGAAACAAATAAGACGAGTAGAAACTAACGAAAGGCTATATGCCAAATACTTTAAGATAACTAAAACTCCAAAACGAGAAATGGTATTTAGTATATACAAAATTTAAAACTAAAAAATAAAGATGTATACATGACTTGAAGAGCATAAAAAAAATTAAAGTGGGAAACTTATACTATGCGAACAGAAACCGAGGAGCGAAGCAACACTGCATAAATGCGCTGTTATACGAAATGATGGTGTAATTCATTTTTATACTTTT
>JAGPKI010000008.1:19187-24172 GCA_018054005.1 Caldisericia bacterium | reverse complement strand
TTCGCTTTAAACCTTGACTCAATAAAAGGTAATATTACTTTATCAGAAGCAATAAAGTTATCAAATATTCCGCTAAAATCGTTTATTAATAAATATTCTTTTAGTGATCAAGAAATGTCTCTTACATTAAAAGAAGTAATGGAAAGAAGAGGGTTGAGCGTATCAGAATTTAAGGAATTTATTAAATCAAAACTTTCTCAATAAGGATTTATTTAAATATTTTATTTAAAACTGTTAATTAATATTATAAAAATGTGTCAATAGAACCAACTTAACTTTTAATAGAAAATTTAAGTTTTTATAAAAAATGAAATATTTTGAAGACTTACAAATATCAATGTATAATAGATTGCAAATTAAAATACCGTTGTATGGGGAAAGAATATGATTGAAAATATTGTCAAAATAAATGATTTAAACAAGTATGTAGGTGAAACTGTAAAAATTGCTGGATGGCTCTATAATATGAGGTCAAGCGGGAAGATCTACTTTTTATTGGTTCGAGATGGCACTGGGATTGTTCAATGTGTTTCAGTAAAAAATGAATCACCGGAAGAGCTTTTTCAGAAAATTGACACCTTAACGCAAGAGTCTTCGATAATTGTGACTGGTTCTGTAAGAGTTGATAGCAGATCACCTGGAGGACATGAAATTTCACTAAAAGATATTGAAGTTATTCAAGTTGCAGAAAATTATCCTATAGCACTTAAATCACATGGAATTGATTTCCTTTTAGACTTAAGGCATCTTTGGATACGGTCACCCAGACAGAATGCAATATTGAGAATTAGAGCAGATGTAGAACAAGGAATAAGAGATTTTCTCAATAATAATGGTTTTGTATTAGTTGATGCCCCAATAATAACAGGTTCTGCGCCAGAAGGTGCTGGAAGCTTATTTGAGCTTGATTATTTTGATAAAAAAGCATATCTTTCACAGTCAGGGCAACTTTATGAAGAAGCAGCAATCTTTTCATTTGAGAAAGTCTACTCTTTTGGTCCAACATTTCGATCAGAAAAATCAAAAACAAGAAGGCATCTGACGGAATTCTGGATGGTTGAGCCAGAAATGGCTTTTTGTGATTTGTATGAGTCAATGAAAATTCAAGAGGAGCTCGTAGCATATTTGGTTAATAGAATTTTACATAATTTTAAAAATGAATTAAACTTTCTCAATAGAGATATAAAATTACTTGAAAATATAAAACTACCTTTTCCTAAGATTAAATATAGAGAAATATTAGATTTTCTCAATAAGAAAGGAAGAGATAAAAAATGGGGGGATGATATTACAGGATTGGATGAGACAATTATATCTGAAGAGTTTGACCAACCTATCTTTATAACTCATTTACCCATTACAAGCACTCCATTTTATATGAAACCGGATCCCGAAGATCCGGAAGTTGTATTAGCTGCGGATTTAATTGCACCTGAAGGTTACGGTGAAATAATAGGAGGTAGCCAGAGGATTGATGATCTTTCTGTACTTTTGAATAGAATAAAAGAATTCAGTCTTAGAGAAACAGATTATAGTTGGTATATTGATTTAAGAAAGTATGGGAGCGTTCCACATTCTGGTTTTGGAATGGGTATTGAAAGATTTGTTGCATGGATTACACACACTGAACACGTTAGAGAAACAATACCTTTCCCAAGAACCATTGACAGGGTCTACCCTTAAGTATTAAGTTTTTATGCTAAAAAACGATCAATCATTAAGTTATATAGAACATTTATCATTTCTTGCAAAAAATGAACCTTTTAACAAATATCTTCTTCTTTCCGAAAGTTCTTATTTAAAAACAATTGTAAAAACGAGAATAATAAAGAAACTTAATAAAAATTCCGAATTTGAAACCTTTACTTTTTTTGGTGATGAATTGGATTTAGATGACCTTATTAATCTTTTAGACCAAAATCTATTCTTCTCTTCAGTAAAATTTATTAATGTAAAAAGAGCAACCTTAATAAGTAAAACTAATTTAGGAAAGATTATTTCTCTAAATCTATTAACTCGTGAATTAAAGGATACTTACCTTATTTTTGAGGATGATATAGCAATTAAGGATATCGGTAAAGACTTCATTAAAGCGTTTAGCAGTTTTAAAATTCTTTCTGATGATTCAATGAGCAGTTCTCAAATTGTTTCCTGGGTAGAAGCACGTCTTAAAAGTTTTAAATTAGACTTTCCAAAAGATATTCCAAAAAATGTTGCTAATATAGCTGGTGATAATATTGACTATGCAATGCAAATCACTGAAAGACTTTATCTTCTTGCTCCTAAAGATTTCTCGGAGTGGGAAAAAGCCTTAAGTGTTTTTCCAAAAGAACAAACAGTTATTATATTTGCGCTATCAGATGCTTTACTTGAGAAAAAACATGAAGAAGCACTTAAAATATACTCAACTCTTTTAGAAGAAGGTTTAACTGTAGAGAATATATTGTATTTCCTTATAAATCACTATTCTTTTCTTTGCGAGGTAAAACTTAACTCTCTTACTTACAAAACAAAAAAAGAAATTTTTGCAGTTATGCGTGACCAAAAAGCATTTAGAGTAGAAAAAGCTCTTCTTCAAATCAAAAAAGCAAGTTTTAAATCGCTAAATAAGGCTCTCTCTTCTCTTATTCAAATCGAGAAGGATTTTAAATCAGGAAAATTAACAAATATTTCTAATGAGCTTCCGCTATTTATCGGTAGAAGCGAATAACTTATTAGCTCTTTTCATTAACCGCGATTTCTTGTTTGCAGCATTATTTTTGTGAATAACACCTTTTTGAGCAGCTTTATCTATTGCTTTAATAGCAAGTTTTAAATTCTCTTTATATTCTTCCTCTGAAGAACTTGTTAAAGTATTCTTTATATATTTTTTCATAGGAGATTTATAAAACCTATTTCTTTCTCTCCTTGCTATCGACTTTCTTACTTCTTTTAATCCAGATTTTTTCCTTAACAATTATTCCTCCCTACCCTAAATATCTAATAAATAATTAATTTTGGATATATTATATAAATTCATGTTAAATTTTCAAATTATATATTTTGATAGAGAAATAATTTCATAATAATATAAAATATTATTATGAAAGTTGCAGTTTTAATGAGTGGAGGCGTTGATAGTTCAGTAGTTTCTTATTTACTTCTAAAAGCAGGTTTTGAGGTTAAAGGGGTATTTATTAAAATGTATCCACAGTCTTTACGCTGTTCAGATGAAGCTTTAAATAAAGCCAAAGAATTCTCCAATAGACTTAATTTCCCCTTTTATGTTTTTAACGCAGAGGACATTTTTAGAAAAAAAGTCATACAATACTTTATTACCTCATATGAAAATGGCTTTACCCCTAATCCCTGTGTTGTTTGCAATAAATACATAAAATTTGGTTTATTTTTAAACTATGCCATTAACGAGCTAAATGTAGATTTTATAGCTTCAGGACACTACGCAAGAATTAGAAAAGAAAATAATAGATATTTACTTTTAAAAGGTACCGATCCTCTAAAGGATCAGTCATATATGCTTTATACGTTAACACAAGATGTTCTTTCGAGACTTATTTTTCCTTTAGGTGAATATAAAAAAGATGATGTCAAAAGAATTGCTTTAGATTTAGCAATTAACTTTGACTTTGGTAAAGAAAGTGAAGATTTATGCTTCGTTAATAAAGATTATAAAAGTTTTCTTAAAAAATATATTGCACCAAAAAAAGGAAAAATTGTTTCTGTAACTGGAGAAGTATTAGGAGAACATGAAGGTATTCACCTCTTTACAATAGGCCAGAGAGAAGGTTTAGGAATTTCGTCATCACACCCTTTGTATGTAATAGAGCTTGATTCAAAGAATAACATTGTAAAAGTAGGACCCAAGAGTGAAGTATATAAAAAAAATTTGATTGCAGAAAACATAAATTTAATCTATTCTGACTCATTAGAAGAAGAAACAAAACTAACAGCTAAAGTGCGATATCGAGGAGAGGAGAAGCCTTGTATTGCTAAAAAGCAAGAAAATTATCTTTATGTAACATTCTTAGAACCACAGCTTGCTATCACACCAGGACAATCAATCGTATTTTATAATAATGATATAGTAATTGGAGGAGGTACAATAAAAGAAGTTCTATGAAAAATTTAATTTTAGTTATAAATACAGGTTCTTCATCTACAAAGGTTGCATTATTTAGAGATAGTGAGCCTTTGATACAGAAAGAAATTCACCATAGCAAGGAAGAGCTTAAAAAGTTAGATAATATCATTAAAGAGATAGATTTTAGATATTCCAACATAGAAAAAATCATTTCCGACGAAAACATTAACCTTAACTCTATAACTGCAATTGGTGCAATAGGTGGTATATTAAAACCACTACAAGGATCTGTTTACAGAATAAATGAAATTATGGTTAATGATATTTTAGAAGGAAAAGTTCAAGCCCAACACGCATCAAATATCTCAGCTGTCATCGCTTTTAATATTGCAAAAAAACTAAATATACCCTCTTTTATTGTTGACCCTATTTCAACTGACGAACTCAGTGAAATAGCAAGAATAAGTGGATTGCCTTTTATACCCAGAAAAAGCAGAACTCATGCATTAAATGTTAAAGCATGTGTTAGGAAAGCAAAAAGGGAACTAAATTTGTCCGGAGAGACAAATTTTATAGTCGCTCATATTGGAGGAGGGCTAACTATTAACCTTGTATGTGATGATAGAATAGTTGATGTTGAAGATGCAAGGCAATATGGACCATTTTCAACAGATGCAGCTGGAGGTGTAACAATTCCTGATTTTATTGAATATGTTTTCAATGAAGGAGTTTCAAAGGATGATGCAATAAAATATTGGTACGGAAAAGGTGGTATTACTGCTCACCTTGGAGTGAATTCGATTAAGGATACTCTTTCGATGGTAAATAACGGAGATAATAAAGCAAAACTAATTTTAGATGCTATGTGTTATCAAATTGCAAAAGCAATTGGAGCTCTATATGT
>JAGPKI010000008.1:0-19087 GCA_018054005.1 Caldisericia bacterium | reverse complement strand
GAAAATTAACAAAATGTTTGAAAAACAAGAATTTGAATTGTATAATTGCTTCAAAATTGGAAGTTTTTTAATATGGAAAAAGAAAATTGCCTGATACTCCTAAAACCTGATTGTATAAGGAAGAAACTTGTGGGAAAAGTTATTTCCATGATTGAAGACTCTTTTCTTGATATAATTGCAATTAAACTTGTTATACCATCAAAGGAATTAATCGAGAAGCATTATCCAGACACGATTGAATGGCTTCGTAAATTAGGAATAAAAAATATAGAAAGTTATAAAAAAAGAGGTTTGGTTTGCGACACTGACCCAGAATCAATTGGTAGAAAAGTGCGAAGTGAGTTAATCAAATATTTAACAGGAAAACAAATTATAGCAATAATAATAAAGGGAGATAATGCTATAGCTCAAATGCGTAAACTTGCAGGTTCAACTGAGCCTATAAGTTCAGAACCATCAACAATAAGGGGTAAATACTCCACTGATTCTTATGAACTAGCTGATTTTTATAATAGACCCCTGGAAAATATTATACATGTTTCTGATAGCTATGACTCTGCCAAAGAGGAAATTAAAATCTGGTTTCCAGAATTAAAAAATGAATAATATATCAAAGAATAACAAAATAAATCTCCTTATAATTACTGGTTTATCGGGTGCTGGTAAAACTCATTGCATTAAAATTCTTGAAGATTTAGGTTATTTTTGTGTTGATAATCTTCCACTTAAACTACTTTCTGGATTTGCATCTTTAGTAAAGGATCTTGGTAAAGATGAATCAAAACCTACTGCAGTAGTTGTTGATATAAGAGAAGGTAGTAATTTTGTTGAAAATTTATTCGATGCATTATCAAAGCTTGAAGAAGACAATATTACATATAGGATAATATTTCTCGAGGCAAACGATGAAATTTTAGTCAGAAGATTTTCTGAAACAAGAAGAAGACATCCATTATCTCGTGATGGTAGTATTCTAACTGCCATAATGCAAGAGAAAGCACTACTTGCATCCATTAGAGAGAAAGCTAATTTTATAATTGATACTTCTGACTTTACAGTCAAAGACTTAAGAGAAAAGTTGAATGCAATTTTATCATTGGTTGGCAATTCAGAAGAAGAAAATTTAACAGTAAACATAGTTGCTTTTGGTTTTAAAAGTGGTATTCCGATAGATGCTGATATTGTAATGGATGTTAGATTTCTTCCAAACCCATTTTATGAGAGTTCACTAAAGGATTTAAATGGGTTATCTGAAGAAGTTTCAAATTATGTTACTGAAAATGAAATTGGCAAAAATTTCTTAGATAAGCTATTATCACTTCTTCTTTTTATTCTCCCGCTCTATAAAAAAGAAGGTAAATCTCAAGCTACAATTGCTTTTGGTTGTACTGGTGGAAAACATAGGTCTGTTGCTATAGCAAATGCTGTAAAAAATATTCTTATTGCAAATGGTTATAAGGTGAATACCCTAAACAGAGACTTAGAATGAAAGATTTCTTTAAATCCGTAAAAAAATGGCTTGCTCCAGGAATGAACGTGAAGAGATGGATTCTTTTAATAACATTAGGGCTTTTTCTTTTAGGTATTTCAATCCTTGCTATGGTAGATTTTACATACCTTGGGACCATAAAGCGATGGATAATAAATTTTCTTATTGATGTATTTGGTAAAAATAGACTATACACTCCTGACTGGCTCTCAGTGGTATTAGGTGTTACCGTATTTATAGTAAGCATTGTTCTTATAGTAATTGGTATAAGGCAATTATTATCATCCATTATTACTTCGCTTCTACCAGAAAGAGAAAAAGAAATTGCTGATTTAGTAAGAGCTTACAGGTTTAGAGAGAAGATGTTAAATGTAATAATAATAGGTGGAGGGACTGGAATATATCCTTATCTTCTTGCGTTAAAGGAGCTTCCATTTTCTCTATCTGCCATTGTAACAGTAGCTGATAGTGGTGGTAGCTCTGGGAGACTCAGGAAAGATTATTCAATTCCAGCACCAGGTGATATAAGAAGGGCTTTAATTGCTCTTTCTGAGCATAAACAATCTTATCTTGAAGAACTATTTAATTATAGATTTAAAAATGGATCTTTATCAGGTCATAATATTGGAAATTTAATGATTGCTGGCTTAACAGAGATAACAGGAGATTTTTCAGAAGCAATTTATCAGCTCAGTAAAATTTTATCTGTTAAAGGAAAGGTAATACCTTTTACTCTTGATAATTTAACTCTTTGTGCAGAGTTTAAAGATGGTGAAATCGTTTGTGGCGAAGCAGAAATACGAGAAGCAAGAAAAGAGATAAAGAGAGTTTTTTTTGATCCACCATACGCAAAACCACTTATTAGAGCTGTCGAAGAACTTGATAAAGCTGATATTATTTTAATAGGCCCTGGTAGCTTATACACGAGTGTACTTCCATCACTAATAATTACTCCAATAGCAGATATAATAGCAAGAAGCAGTGCTTTAAAAATTTACAGCGTTAATCTTATGACTGAAGTAGGTGAAACGGATGGATATTTTGTATCAGACCATATTAAAGCTCTTTTTGATAATACAGGAGAAAAGATTTTTGATTATGTTCTTGTAAATAATGGTGATATAAATGAAGAACTACTATCAAAATATGAGAAATACAACTCGTATAAAGTAAAGTTTGATCCTGAAGAGATAAGAAAGTTGAATGTCACTCCACTATTATATGATCTTGTAGAAAATGAAGTTGAAATTCATGATGAAGTAATCCGTCATTCGCCAGTAAAAGTAAAATCTGCAATTATTGAAATTGTTAATAAAATGAAATTTATTAGAGGCAAAAAGATAAAACTTTAAATAATTTCTTTTTAATTTCATTAAAACATCTCTTTGTATTTCTACCACAATAAGGCATGAAAATGTTGTCTATGATCCCTTTGTGTGCCTCTTGTATAACTAACAATTCAATCTTTTTACTAAATATAATTTTGGATAAATTATTTTCGGAGGAAGTTTTTCAATCTGTCTGTATAGTTAGATCTTTAAAGTTCAGAAGAGCTATTATTTCCATTCTTTTCTATATGATTAGAAAGAATCATTTGTGAGTCTCTCAATTACTTTCTTCTTTAAGTTTATTATCTGGTTAGGATGAATATGGAAAAAAACTGACCTGTTTTTGAGGGGCATTTTAACTATATAAAAGTATTTTCTTCTTTACAAGTCCTTTCTTATATAGCAAAATAAACAACATAAGTTAAAACACGATACAATATGAACCTCCAAGAAATAGAGTTAGAAATAATGGTGTGTTGGAAAGAAAGGCTTTAAGTCCATTTTATATGAAGAGAAGAAAGAGAATGCTCTATTTCAGACTTAATAAAGTTAAGCTTTTCTTCTGTTCTTGCTTCACATCTCACAATTATTTCGGGTGCAGTGTTAGATGCTCTAATTAATCCCCAGCCATCATCTATTTGAGCTCTTACTCCATCAATGTCTAATATTTTATATTTAGAAGCAAAATAAGCTTTTGCCCTCTCTACTAAATCAAATTTTTCTTTATCGGTTGTTTTAACTCTTATCTCAGGAGTTGAATAAACTTTTGGCAAGTCCGAGAGCATTTCACTAATAGATTGATTAGAGTTTGAGAGAATGCGTATCAACCTCAGTGCAGCATACACAGCATCATCGTACCCAAAATATTCATCTTTAAAGAATATGTGCCCTGACATTTCTCCAGCTAAAATTGCACCTATTTCTCTCATTTTTGCTTTCATTAATGAATGTCCTGTTTTGTACATAATTGGGACTCCACCAAACTTTTTTATTTCATCATAAAGAAGTTGCGAGCACTTCACATCAAATAGTATTTTAGCACCTGGATGTCTTTTTAGTACATCTCTCGAAAAAAGTATCATTATAAAATCTCCCCAAACAATACCTCCTTTTTCGTCAACAACTCCTAATCTATCTCCATCACCATCAAGACTAATTCCAACATCATAATCTCCACTTTTGATTTCTTTAATTAAATCTTTAAGATTTTCTTCTTTAACTGGATCGGGAAAGTGATTTGGAAATGAAGGATCTGAATCACAGTATAATTTTTTAGTATCGATCGAAAAACTCTCAAAAATTTGTGGAGCAAATAAAGATGCTGTTCCGTTTCCGCAATCAAGAACAGCTTTAATCTTTTTATTACCCAAACTCAATATAGAGTGCAGATGAGAATTATATGCATTAAAAATTTCTACATTTTCGACTTTACCTAAATGTCCTCTTTTCCTAAAAGCTTCTTTCTCAATGATGTAAAGAATTTTCTTTATTTCTTCTCCATAAATTGTAGATTCGCCGAGTTGAACTTTAAATCCATTATATTCAGAAGGATTATGACTGGCTGTTATCATAATACCAGCATCTATATTTAGGTTTTTAGTAGCGAAGTAAAAAATTGGCGTAATGACTGTTCCTATATCTATCACGTCTAAACCAGCATTCAAAAATTCTTCCAAAAGTATATCCCTTATATGATCAGAAGAAAATCTATTATCACGTCCAATAATTAACTTATCTTTGCCATTTTCTATAAAATAAGTTGCAAATGCCTTTCCTAACATAGATATCACATCATCTGTTAAATCTACTGAAATTATACCCCTAATATCATATTCGCGGAAAATGCTATTATTTATATTTACCATACAACAGACTCCTTATCTATATTTTTTTAGTTTTTCGTTTTCTAATTTTGAAACAACTTTTCTAATATCCTGGATTTTATCCTTATGACATATTAAAACAGCGTTATTGGAGCTTGCTATGACTAAATCTTTAACTCCAACAGTTGCAATTAAGTTATCATCTGAGTAAATTATTGAATTACTGGTATCGATTCCGATATATTCACCTTTAATTAGAATATTTCCAGAAGCATCCTTATCAATGATATTTTCAAACGAGAGCCAATTACCTAAGTCATCCCAACCTATGTCAACTTCCAAAGTGTAAATTTCATCAATATTTTCCATTACTCCATAATCTACTGAAATTTTAGGAAATGCTTCATATGTTTTCTTTATTTCTTCAGGATTATTAGTTTTCAGTATAACATCTTTAATTCCATCATAAATATGAGGAAGACAGATTTTAAATTTATCAATAAAGAAAGAGGCTTTAAAAACAAACATTCCGCTATTCCATAAATACTTCTCAGATTGGACATATTCTTTAGCTTTCGTCAAATTAGGTTTTTCAACGAATTTAATAGCTTTATAAACCTTGTAAGGAAATTTACCAAAAGGACTCTCATCCTTTAATATATATCCATAATTAGTTTCAGGTCTTATGGGTTTTATACCAAAAGTAACTATACCTTCAGTTTTAGACAGGAAATCAAAAGCATTAAACATCTCTTTAATAAATCGATCTTCATTCAATATTATGTGATCAGCTGGAAGAACAGTTATAATATCATCTCCTTCTTTTTCTAATAAAAGCATTACACTATAACCTAAACAAGGAGCAGTATTCCTGCCAACAGGTTCAGCAATTATATTATTTTCTGAAATTTCAGGAACAAGTTCCATTATCTTGTTTGAAAAATTTTCAGTAGTTACAATGTAAATTCGCTCCTTAGAGACAATTTTTTTTGCTCTATCATAAGTATACTCTAAAAGTGTTTTGTTTCCGTAAAGCTTTAAAAATTGTTTTGGCATATCCTTTCTACTAACAGGCCAAAAACGCTCTCCCACTCCACCAGCCATTATTATTACGCTCGGCATATCAGTCTCCTTTCATCTTTATAAGAAAAAATTTATCATTGTTATTTCCTCTAATTTTATATTTCCCATGATCTGCAGTTATTAATATAGTTTCATATTTATTAATCAATTCATTAGAAATAATCAAACTGTTATTTAAGGGAATTATAATATTAAAAGAATTTCCACTTGTGTTGAATTCAATTTCACAAGATTTACCTATTTCAATTGTCTCAGCAGTAAATGTTGGAAATACAAGGTTAACTTTTTCTGAACCTTTAATTAATTTCAAATTATCTTGGAAATTTATTACTTTCAAAGCCTTCTCTATATCTAACTTTCTCGGTTTACCATCTAAGTCCATTCTTCCCCAATCAAAAATTCTGTAAGTCAAGTCTGAATTCATTTGTATTTCTAATAAAGTTATTTCAGGTCCAATAGCATGAACTACACCCGGCTTGATCAAAACCCAATCATTCTCACTAACATCCACATAGTTAAGGATTTCATT
Organism: Caldisericia bacterium; assembly: GCA_018054005.1. Taxonomy (GTDB): domain Bacteria; phylum Caldisericota; class Caldisericia; order UBA6126; family JAGPKI01; genus JAGPKI01. The sequence continues at coordinate 12,835 of JAGPKI010000008.1, read as the reverse complement.
AAAAGATGAATTATTTATTAAACTTATAAATTCTTCTTTGGTAACTTTTTTCTTGAGTCCACAGACAATTTTTGCATTTTTTTCTGTTTCCAAAAAAAACCACATTTCGGTTTTTCCCCAGGGTTCAGATTCAGTTTGAATAGCAAATTTATCATCAGGGTGAACCTGAATAGAAAGCCAATCCGAAGTAGAAATGTATTTAATAAGTATAGGAAATCTTGGTAGCGGAAATCTATTTCCAAAAATCATTTTTGGAAATTTCTTAGAAAAATCTGATAAAGTTATTGAATTAAAATTTATTATTTTATTTTCACTTCCGATCATCCATAATTCACCAATATTAGCTTCATTAAATCCAAAATTTTTAAAAAAATTGCTTTTCCCCCATATTACTTTTTTGGGTATTGGTAAAAATCTTAGTAACATTATAAATTGATTTTAGCAAGTTTATTTGACAATATCAATTGTTAATTTATATTTTATAAGAAAAAAGATTAATTTTCTTTTTTATATAGTTTAGGAAAGGGGAATTTGATAAATGCCTTTAATTGAAGTTAAAGATTTATGCACAAATTTCTATACTATGGACGGAGTAGTAAATGCTGTAGAAAACGTTAGTTTTTCCATAGACGAGGCTGAAACATTAGGACTTGTCGGAGAATCAGGATGTGGTAAATCTGTTACTTCACTATCTATTTTGAGGCTGATTGCAACTCCACCAGGAAAAATTGAAAAAGGGGAGATTTTATTAAATGGCCAAAATCTTCTTGAATTAGATGAAGAAAAAATGCGAAAGATTCGAGGTAACAAAATCTCAATGATCTTTCAAGAACCAATGACATCTCTTAATCCAGTTTTTACTGTTGGCTTTCAAGTTAGTGAAGTATTAATTAATCATCTTGGTTTAAATGAATTAGAAGCAAAGAAGAAGGTTATAGACCTTTTTCACTCAGTGGGAATACCAGATCCAAAGAGAAGATATGATAATTTTCCTCACCAAATGAGTGGAGGAATGAAGCAAAGAGTCATGATAGCTATGGCTTTAGCATGTAATCCTCTTCTTCTCATTGCCGATGAGCCAACTACAGCTCTCGATGTAACTATACAAGCTCAAATACTTGAATTAATGAAAGATATAAAGAAAAGAACAAATATGTCAATTTTATTAATAACACATAATTTGGCAGTTGTTGCTGAAATGGCTGATTCAATCGCAGTTATGTATGCAGGGAGAATTGTAGAATATACAAATGCTAAAGAAATGTTTAAAAATCATTTACATCCTTACACTTGGGGACTTCTTCACTCTATACCGAGAGTAGACAAACCAAAGACTGACGAACCACTTCCAATAATTGAAGGGGTTGTTCCTAATCCCTATCATATGCCCCCTGGGTGCAAGTTTAACCCTCGATGCTTTAATGTAAAAGATAAATGCAGAACCATGGAACCACCTCTTGAGGAAGTCAATAAAGGACATTTTGTTAGATGCTGGTTCCCTGTAAATGAAAAAGTAAGTTAAGGAGCTAAAAAATGGAAAAAGAAATATTATTGCAGGCTGAAAATGTTATTAAATATTTTCCAATTTATGGAGGAATTTTAGGTAGAAAAATTGCTGACGTGAAAGCGGTTGATGATATTTCCATTAAAATTAGAAAAGGCGAGACATATGGTCTGGTTGGTGAATCTGGATCAGGTAAAACAACTGCTGGAAAAACATTTATAAGGCTTTATGAACCCACAAAAGGAAAAATATTTTTTAATGGTGAAGAGATAACAAAATTAGAGGGCGAAGCTCTTAGAAGAATGAGACGTAATATGCAGATTATCTTTCAGGATCCATATGGTTCATTAAATCCACGAATACCTGTGGGAGATATTATTGGTGAACCATTAGTAGTCCACGGAATAAGAAAAAGAAAAGAAATTGAGAAAAGAGTTAAAGAAATGATGGAGATAGTTGGTTTACGCCCGGAATATTTAAAGAGGTATGCTCATGAATTTTCTGGTGGTCAGAGACAAAGAATTGGTATAGCAAGAGCACTAATTTTAAATCCTGCTTTCATTGTTTGCGATGAACCAATATCTGCCTTGGATGTTTCTATACAGTCACAAATAATTAACCTACTTCAGGAATTACAGAAGAAATTTAATTTAACTTACCTTTTTATAGCTCATGATTTAGCAGTTGTAAGACATATGTCTGATACAGTTGGTGTTATGTATCTTGGAAAATTAGTTGAAGTTGCACAAAATGAAGAATTATTTACAAATCCGCTTCATCCATACACTCTTGCGTTATTAAATGCTGTACCAATTCCGGATCCAGAAGCCATAAGGAAAAGAGAAATTATATTAGGAGATATACCCTCTCCAATAAATCCACCATCAGGATGTAGGTTTAGAACACGATGCCCTCAAGCAATAAAAGAATGTTCTGAAACCATTCCTCCTCTAATAGATTATGGAAATAATCATCTTGCTGCATGTATCAGAATAGGTAAATTTTAAATTTTTTTAGATAATATTTGGAGGTTTAAAAATGTTAACTCCGCTCGAGCTTTCTAAAAAAGCTTTTAAAACTACTTTAGTTGGTGGATATGATAAAGAAGACGTTAATAATTTCATAAAAAGTGTAAGAAACGACTATGAAGAACTCTATAAAAGTGTTATAGATATGCGGGAAGAAATAAATAGATTAAATTCCGAGCTCGAACGTTATAGAAGTACTAGTGAACAATTACAGAAGGCTTTAACTCTCGCACAAAAAACAGCTGATGATATTAAACTTGCAGCTGATAGGCAAGCAGATTTAGTTATAATGCAAGCAAACATAAAAGCAGAACAAATTAAGAATGAAGCAAAAGAAAAGTTAAAATTATTAAGTGATCACTACACACAATTTAGTTCTGAATTTAGTGCCTACCTTGAAACTTTTATGAAATTACTTAAAAAGCTTGATGATAAATTCGATGCAATCACAAGTTTGAATATTGAAGAGAAAGGTTTAGAGTCATCACAACTAAATGAACCAGGTAGCCAAGAGGAAGAACAAGACTAACAAAAACCTCTTCTGGTTAAATATATTAATTGTATTTGCGGTTATATTTCTTGACAGAATAACGAAACTTCTCGTTCTAAACCTTAATAGCAATTTAAAATTATTTTCATTTCTTGAAATAATATTTGTTAAAAATGAAGGAATTGTTTTTGGGCTTTTTTCTAATAATAATTTAAATAATATATTTATCATAACTTCCATCTTATCACTAATTATTATTTTAACATTTTATAGATATGCTAAAAACAGTCCTTTAACTTATTTCCTTTCTATGATATTAGGAGGAGCTATCGGTAATATAATTGATAGAATTCTCTATGGATATGTGATAGATTTTATAAAAGTCGACTCTTTTTATGTATTCAATATAGCTGATGCATCGATAACAGTGGGAACTATTTTACTAATTATTTATATTCTATTTTATGAAAAAGAATTCAGAATTATTTAAAATATCCCAAGAAGATTCCAGCGAGAGAATCGATTCATATTTAAGTAAAAAACTGAACATACCACGCAATAAAATAATCTCACTTATAAAGGATAATATGGTAAAAGTAAATTCTATTAATGTTAAACCCTCCCATAGAATAAAAAAAGACGATCAAATAAGTGTTGAACTACTTAGTAGAGAAATTAATGAAATAAACCCGGAAAACATTCCTTTAGATATAGTTTATGAAGATAAAAACTTAATAATTATAAACAAGCCAAGAGGCATGCTTACTCACCCAACACCAAAAGTCAAAAGTGGGACTTTAGTAAATGCTCTACTTTATTACACTAAAAATTTATCTTTAGATTTTGGAGTTGAGAGAGCTGGCATAGTACATAGGCTTGATAAAGATACTTCAGGACTACTTATTATTACTAAAAATAGCGAAACACATAATTATATAGCAAAACTTTTAAAAGAAAGAAAAATAGAAAAGCGTTATCTCGCACTTGTATATGGCAATATTAATGAAAATTTTGCAAGGGTTACATTACCTTTAATAAATGATCATAGAATGAGACGCATTAAAGTATCAAATACTGGAAAATTTGCACTGACTGATATAAGTGTTAAAGAAAGATTCGGTGATTATACTCTTTTGGACATAAGAATACATACAGGAAGGACTCATCAAATTAGAGTACATCTATCTTATATAGGGCACCCTGTAGTGGGGGATACTGTTTATGGGTTTAGAAATAGGGACGAAGATATAAGAGGTCAATTATTGCACTCCTACAAATTGAGTTTTGTGCTACCAACCTCAAGAGAACTCTCTACTTTTATTGCTCCATTACCAATAGAATTTTCTAATTTTCTTAATAGATTAAAGAATAAACCACCTAATAACGAATCGCATTTTACTAAATAAATTTTATAATCATTGTATTTTGACTTAAAATAATGATTAGATACAATTTTAAATAAAAACATATAATTAACTGGAAGACTTTAAGAGATTATAAAATGCAAGTGGTAGGAAAAAAATCAGATAAAATAAAGGTCATAGCAAGAAATAAACGCGCTGAATATTTATATACAATATTTGATAAATGGGAGGCTGGTATTGTTTTATCTGGGGCAGAGGTTAAAGGTGTAAGAGAAGGTAAAATTGCTTTTAAAGATAGTTATGTTGAACCGATAAATAATGAACTTTATATAGTTGGGCTTCATATATCACCCGTAAATACTTTGTTAAAAATTGATCCTGATAGAAAAAGAAAACTTTTATTACATAGGCGAGAAATAAATAAAATAATTGGCAGAATAACAGAAAAGGGATATACAGTTATCCCTCTATCCATTTATATTAAAAACAATTTAGTCAAAGTACAAATTGGGCTTGCAAAAGGGAAAAGAAAATATGATAAAAAAGAGAAAATTAAACAGAGAGATCTTGATAGAGAGATGAGAATTTTAAAATGGTAGGTGAATCAAAATTATGAAGAAATTCTTACTAAGGGTCATTTCCATTTTATGTATTGTTATTATATCATTTCCTGTTATTTGTTCATTTCAATATAATATCGTTGAATGCGAGACTTTAAAATATGCGGTTATTACTCCAAAAGTTAATATCAGAAATGCTCCATCTTTATCAGCAGAAGTAGTTTTTGTCATCGAAGAAAAAGGAGAATTTTTAATAACAAGAGAAATGAATGATATTGAAGGCAAATTGTGGTACAAAATTAAATTAAGAGAAAACCTCGAAGGATTTGTTGCTTCATGGGTAATAGACAGAGTAAAGACTGTTCAAACAGAGACAGAAGTAAAAGGAAAATTTGCAATAATTGAAAGTGGTGTAAGAATACGTAGAGAGCCTTCAACTGATTCAGAGATAAAGCTTGTAGTAAAAGAGAGAGTTGAAAAAGAGATATATGCTGAAATAAAAGATTCACAAAATCAGTTATGGTATAAGATTAAACTTAACGATGGTTCTTTTGGGTGGGTAGCATCCTGGGTGGTTGAAATAAAAGTTAGTGTAGAAGACAAAAAAAGTGCCAGTACAAAATTAATTATTGTAGATCCCCCAGTAAATTTAAGAAAAGGTCCTGGTCTTAAACATGAAATAGTCGCGACTATTACTAGTCATCTTGAAACAAGAGGAATATATGAAGCAAAAGATGAATTCGAAAAAATCTGGTATATGATTAAACTTCCAAATAGTGTAGAAGGGTGGATTGCATCTTGGGTGGCCACAGTGAAAGAGTATAGTGAAGAAAAAACTCCAGTATCTGATAAAGTTGCTATTATAGATCCAATAGTAAATATACGTGATGCCCCAAGCATTCAAAGTAAAATTATCGCAGTTATTGAAAGCAGAAGTGAATTCCCAATACTTAATCAAGGAAAAGATGTTAATGGAAAAATATGGTACGAAATAAAGCTTTCAAATAGCACTGGATGGGTAGCTTCTTGGGTTATACAAGTAAAAAGTAATAAAGGTGAAGCAGAAACAAATGATTCAGTTAATGTCCGTAAAGGACCTGGAACGAATTTTGAAAAGCTTTTTGAAATGCCTGCTAATTCAGAAGTTACAATATTAGGGAGTGCTTATATTTCAAGTGGTGAATACTGGCTTGCCATACAATCACAAGGGAAAAAAGGTTGGGTATTAAGTTCATTAATATCATCAATAAAAAAAGATAACCTTGTAAGCATTGAGAAAGTTGGGGTTACTTTTTCAATTCCACATAATATTATTATTGAAGTTTTTGAAGGTCCGGATAAAAGTTATAAAAGAAAGGGTACACTTGACTCTAAATTTGGTGTTATAACAATTGTAGGAGTTGCCAATAATTTACAGAACGAATTGTGGTATCAAATAAAGGGCTCTAAGTTTGATGAATCATGGGTTGATAGCCTGAGTATTATTTCATTTCTTGAAGTTAAGGAATATAAACAACATAAAATAACAAGTTTATCTTGGGCTATAAAAACCAAAGGTATTACTCTATCTATTGCTTTTGACGAAGACGATACCTATGAATTCAATAATTTTATTTTGGATAATCCTTTAAGGTTTGTGATTGATATCAAAAACTCAATTCTATTTCAAAAAGATTACTCTGAAGAAATAAATAAAGAAAGTATTACAAAAGTAAAAGCATCACAATTTTCTGTAAATCCAAATATAGTTAGAATTGTTCTCGATCTTGAAAAAAATCTTTCTTATGTTGTGACAAAAGAAAAAGGCAAACTTGTAATAGAGCTTACTGACTATTCTGAATACTCAGGACCCAGACTGTTTATTGGAGGAGTAGAGATTGAGAATAATTTACTTCTAAAAAACTACAATAATGTACTCTATGTTCCCCTATACATTTTTTCAAATATGACAGGTGGAATAATTTCCTGGGAAGAAAAAAGCAAGGAAGCAATATTTAAACTTTACAACAAAGAATATAGATTTAAGCCAGATGATATGTATGTTTTCATAAAAGGTCCGGAACATGAGAGTAGACTTGAAATTAATAATCCTATTACTATTATTAATGATACTCTTTATATAAGTGTTTCTGATTGTAGTAAGATTTTTTCCCTTACATATAGTAACTTTAACAATCTTCACTATCTTGACAATAATATAACTGGAATTTCTGTAAATAAAGCGAAGGAAGGAAAAATATTAACATTAGAATATGCTTTACCAGTTAAAATTGAATTAAAAGAAAATGATAATATCCTTAATGTTATCAACAAAAATACAATATTAGGCAATTCAATAAAAATTCCTGATGATGAAGTTTTATTAAAAATTATTTCGAACAAAAGAAATCTTAACCAGCAAGCTGAGTCGATAATACAGCTAAATATTTCTAAATTTCCAAGATATGAATCAGCATTTCTCTACAATAACCATCAGCTGATAATGACTTTAAAATCTGGAAAGAGTAAGGGTATAGACGGTAAATTAATCATTGTTGATGCGGGACACGGTGCTTTTTCGGAAGATGGATATTATGATACTGGTGCTATTGGACCGACAGGTCTTCTTGAAAGTGTTGTTAATTTAAAAATAGCCATAAAACTGAAAGAATTGCTTGAAAAAGAAGGCGCAAAAGTAATTTTAACAAGGGAAAAAGAACAAGACAAAAGTAGTCCAACTCTCGAAAAAAGAATTGAGGATGCAAATAAAAGTGGAGCAGATCTATTTATTTCGATTCATCAAAATGCATCTGTAGAACAAAAAGCAGGCGGTACTGAAGTTTATTATTATAATGACAGTTCTTCGCCTATTGCACAGTTTATTTTAGATACATTGTGCTCTAAAATTGGTCTTGTCTCTCGTGGAGTTAAAAAGAGAGGTTTTGCTGTAGTGCAAGAAATAACAGTTATGCCATCGATTCTTGTTGAATGTGCATTTATATCAAATCCAGCAGAAGAAAAATTACTTGGAAGTGATAGTTTTATAAATTTAATTGCCGAAGGCTTGCTTGCAGGAATTAAAAAGTTTTTTGAAAGTTAAAAAAGCATAAAATTTATAATATTACTGAATATTTAAAAAATGATTAAAATATTATGCATGCGCCTATAGCTCAACTGGATAGAGCGACGGTCTACGGAACCGTAGGTTGCAGGTTCAAATCCTGTTAGGCGCAGTTAGCTCATCAAATCTAACAAATCTAATTTTCTATAATTTAACTTATCCCATTTAAACCATGAATCCAATGCTCTTAAAAATTGAGTAAAAAATTGGGAAAATGTTTTCTTTTAAAGAAAAAGTTTTTACGGATAAACCATTCATTTGGAAAGGATATTTTGAACATTATCTCATTAACATATCATTGCATTTCTGCCACAATAATGCATGAAAATAATAACTTTAGTCCTTTTCTTATGCCTCTTATATAACTAATAATTCAATTTCTTTACCAGATATAATTTTGAATTTATTATTTTCGGAGGAATAATTGCCAACAGTTATATTAAATACTAAAATTCTATTTGTATAATTAACAAAAAAGGAGGTAAATTATGAAAAGAGTTTTTTTATCTTTATTAACGGTAATAATTTTAATATTTAGTTTACTTACATTTAATATTCAATCCACCTTTGCATCAGAGGAAGAAGATTTGGTGTCGAAAGTTCTTTCTGAAATCAACATATCAAAAGAAAACCTTAAATATTCTGATTCAGCCATAAATAGGTTACCAAGTGACCCATTCAGGCTACCCTTTTTTGACGATAAACTAAAAGATCCGATTAATACACCTACCTTTCTTAAATCAAATGCCTCGTACTTGCTCGCTAACGCAAATTCTTTAAGAAATCTTATCTATTACTCCTCATTAAGGCTTGGATACAGCAATTCCTCTTTTCCTGCATATGACATTGATTATTCATATAAAATCGTTGAAAATAATCCTCTTCTTTATGCTATATCAGAGATTTATACATTCTCGGGCAAACCTATGTCAAATTGGAGCTTTGAATATTTAAAGAAAGAAGTTGAAAAAATACCGGTAGAACTCCAGAAGGAAATTGCTAAGATTTTGTATGCTTCTATGGACTTTAAAATTTTTAGAGATGCAGCATTCAACGACATTGATAAGTCTGAACTTGTAGAAGCTTTTAATAATCCAGCTGCTTTATTTACAGATGATTCTTTTGATCCTTTAACCTACAATATTGCTTTAAAGTGTGATTACTCACTTTTATTTTACGGAGGAGTCCAGCTTACAAATACCATTGATAAATCTTTAACTGAATTAAAAAAGCTTAATCTACCCAAAGATCTTGCTTTTAGCTGGAATACTCCTCTAGGTAGGATAATTCTTAAAGGTACTGATAATGATGAATATTATTACAGCAATGTTTTATTCCTGCTTGATGCAGGTGGTAATGATAAATATTTAAATGGTGCGGGAGTAAATTCATCTTTCTTTAATCCGGTATCAATTTGCATTGATTTTTCTGGGAATGACACATACGAAACAAAAACTGACATTACTAACTCTCAAGGCGCTGGTGTTTTTGGGGCAGGAATTCTTTTAGACTTTGATGGAGACGATAATTATAAATCAAGTGATTACTCACAGGGTTTTGGTTGTTTTGGAATTGGTATATTAAAGGACTTTTCTGGTAATGATACATACAATTCGAATGTTCTCTCGCAAGGTGCAGCTCTCTATGGTATTGGACTGTTAATCGATACTGATGGCAATGATATATATAATGCTTATCTTGCTTCTCAGGGTTTTGGTTTCTCAAAGGGTTTTGGTGCATTAATTGATACTAAAGGGAATGATAGTTATGTTGCAAACGATGAAAATATAATCTATCCTTCCGCTCAAACTACGGAGCATAATACAAGCCTCTGTCAAGGATTTGGTTTTGGAAGAAGAGCAGATTTATCCGATGGGAAAAATATGTCAGGAGGTTTTGGGCTTTTAATTGATGCCTCCGGAGATGACGCTTACTCTTGTGGTGTATTTGGACAGGGTTCAGCATATTGGGCTGGAACTGGAGTTCTTTATGATGGAGATGGAGCAGACACTTACAAAGGAATATGGTATGTGCAGGGGGGAGTAGCTCACTTTGGTATAGGCTTACTTCTCGACGAGAAAGGAAACGATTCATATGATGCCTTAATAAATATGGCTCAAGGAGCTGGACATGATTTCTCCATAGGATATTTGATTGATAAAGAAGGGGATGATAAGTATGTGGCTCCAAACTTGGCTCTTGGTGGTGGCAATAGCAATGGAATGGGCTTCTTTGCAGATTGTGGAGGAAATGATACATATACAATACGAGAAAATGCTCAAATTGTACTTGGGAAGGCTGCTCTTGAGAGTCAACTAAAAGGAAGCTGGAGAGAAGCTGAATTTACATTTGGATTGTTCATTGATAGAGGTGGAACGGACAACTATAATGTAGACTTTGCTAAGGACAATACAATATGGACTTATAAAACAGATATAGAAACAGTTTTAGGTGGTGGTATAGATTCAGAAACTGGTAGCCTTAGTGGTTTTGTTCCTTAATGATACAAATGTTTCGCATTTTAATTAAAGAATAGTACTCTTTAAATGAAAGGAGGTGAAGTTTATGAAGATTGATTTTTTAGTTTTAGCTGGGGGTGGTAATCCAGATTGGACTGAAAAAGAGTTTAGCGCTGAACATAAAAATCTCATAGATATTTGTGGGAAACCATCGATTTCTTATGTTTTAGATGCTATTAAGAATTCCAAGAATGAGGGTAGTATAATCCTTGTTGGGACTTCCATTCTTGAGAAAGCAGGCTTTTCTAATTTGGTGGATAAGTTTATTGAGGTTGAACCTACCCAATCATTGGCTGAAAATGTTAGAATTGGCGAAAAAGCAGCAACAGGAGATTTTATTGTCATAATGGGCGGAGACATACCAGGAATAACACATGAGACTATAAATGCAATAGTTGACAATATCAATAATTATTCAAATTACGAATTTATCGTATTCGTTGTGACAAAAGATGAAATAGAAAGAAAGTTTCCTGGCTCAAAGAGAACTTACGGAAGAATTAAAGAAGGTCTATCTAAGGTGGGCAATCTTTTAGCCATAAGGAGAGATTCTCTTCCTAAGCTCGATCCTCTAATTGATAAATATACTGCTGGCAGAAAGAGCTTAATAAGTCTTGCATTTAGTTTTGGTATATTTAATATTATAAAGCTACTTATTACAGGCTCTACCTCAATACCTGATCTTGAGAAGATTTTCTTAAAGACTACGGGATTAAATGCAAAAGGTATCGTATTCCCTTATGGTGAAATAGGTGTTGATATAGATAAACCATCCGATGTGTATGATATACGAAATTACTATTCAAGGAGATTAAATCAATGAACTTATTCCAGGCTTTAATTCTCGGTGCAGTACAGGGGCTTACAGAATTCCTTCCTGTAAGCAGTTCTGGCCACCTGGCACTTATTCAAATATTAATGAATCTAAAGAATGTTCCACTTTCATTTGATATTTTATTACACATAGGCACACTGTTTGCAGTTTTAATTTTCTTAAGAAAAGAGTTATTGCTAATAATAAAAGGCTTTTTTACTCTTAAGAAAGATGCTCTCATACTTGTATTGAAAATAATTATAGCTTTAATACCAGCTGCTATAGTTGGTTATTTATTCAATGATAAAATAGAAGCCCTATTCTCTCAACCAAAAGCTTTAGGTTTTGCCTATTTTGGAACAGCTTTAATTCTATTTTTAACGGTATTCCTAAAAAGTGAAAAAAAGAACATAAATACAATAACATTTTTAGATGCTCTTATAATTGGCATTTTTCAGTCCCTTGCACTTGTTCCGGGGTTTTCTCGGTCTGGTTTTACTCTTTTCTCGGCTTTACTTGTAGGCATGAATAAAGAAGATGCACTTAATTTTTCATTTATACTCTCAATTCCTGCAATAATTGGTGCATTTATATTTGAGCTTTTATCGGCAGAGCCTGCAGGTTCTCTATATATTTCATCAGGATTAAACATATCAGCATTCATTATCTCTCTAATTACTGGTCTAATTGCTATATATTTACTCCGTACCGCTCTTAAAAACTCAAAACTTTATCTTTTTGGTTTATACTGTCTAATTTTAGGAATAATAATATTGATGATATTTTAACATTTGGAGGTTATAAGATTTAAAATAAAATGCTTTGTCAAATATGTAGAAAAAAAAGAAGTAGCGGACATATTGTTCAGATTGCTTTCGGGAGAAAGTATATTGACCTATACGTCTGCGAAGATTGTGCTAAGGCACTCCTCGAAAATGCTGGAATTAATTTAGATGAGGCTGAATCATTCTCATTTGGTGACTTTTTAAAATTCTTCTTTTCAACAATGGAGCTTGATTCAAGTGACGCTCAAACTTGTCCTGTTTGCGGAAGCAGTTTTTCTGATTTTCAGAGAAAAAGTCTTTTAGGGTGTAGTAACTGTTATAATGTTTTTAAAGCTAAACTTGAACCAATAATAATAAACTATCAGGGATCTAACAAACACATTGGGAAAGGTTCGCATTACAAGGAAGAAACTCCTATTTTAAAAGAAAATAAACCTAAAAAAGAGCCTCAGCCAGAACTTGAGACTTTAAAAAAAGAGCTTAAAAAAGCTATTAATGAAGAAAGATACGAAGATGCTGCAACCATAAGAGATAAAATAAAATCACTCGAAAAAAACAGTAAAGATGTCAGAAATAGTTGAATCATTCTTGATTAAACCTCCATCCTGGAATATAAGTTCAAACGGAGTAACTCTTAGCAGTAGAGTTAGACTGGTTAGGAATTTAAGCGA
>JAGPKI010000007.1:7977-24199 GCA_018054005.1 Caldisericia bacterium | reverse complement strand
ATTAAATAATTAACTCTTAAAAGATAAGTAATTTCGTAGATAACTGTATTTTACATTTTTAAACTAAAGTTCAATTAGAATCTATCAGATTATTAAATACATACAGTTAAATAATTTGTAAAGTCAGGTTAAATAACTTATTAATATAATTATTTTATTAGAAGCCTAAAATTCAAGTTGAATTTTTCTTAGAAGAGAGCATTTCCTTAATTTTCATCAATCTTATAATGCTCGATCTTTCATTTTCGTCAAGTTTTGAAGTTATATCTTTTATAATTTTCCCTAATTCAGGTATCATAACGTATTCTAATGCATTAACTCTTCTTCTTGTTAGTTCAATAACATTTGAAAGAGCATAAATTGAAGCTTCAATTTCTGCAAGTTTAAACAATTCTGCAATAAGATCATTATATTCAATAAATATTAGGTCAAACATTGGACTTATCCCTTTATTTGAAAAGTCATATTTTGTTTCCTCTTTTAAAATTTTAATTGATGGTAAGTTTATATTCATTAAATTTCTGTAAGTCATAGCAATATTGAGTTTTATAGAGTAAGAATTAATTATTTCTTCCATGTCATAATCTGTAATTGTTGATCTAAATAGAAGTAATCTATTAAAAAATGAAGGAAGCTTCACGCTTACAAGCTTTTCCTGCTTTTCAAATTCTTTTGTTAAAATTAGTAACTCTCTAACGAGAGCTTCTAATTTTTCCTTAAGAAGTTTGTGCCCTCTAACTGCAACAGAATGACGCTTTTTTGTCTCAAGAAGCTTCATTCTTGTTGGACTTACTCGCTCAGGCATACTACTTACTCTTTTCCTCTGTAGTATTTATTTAAAAATTCATCTCTAACTCTTGTAAGTTCAGAAATAGGTAACAGTTGAAGTAGCTCCCAACCAAGATCAAGTGTCTCAGTTATAGACCTATCTTCATTGATACCTTGCCTTACATATTTATTTTCAAAATCAGAAGCAAATTTAACATAAAGTTTATCAGTTTCAGTGAGTGCAGCATCACCCAAAATAACAGAGAGTTCCTGAACCTCTCTACCTTTTGCATAAGCAGCGAATAACTGATTCATTAAATTAGAATGATCCTCTCTTGTTTTTTGAGCACCAATACCCTTATCTTTAAGCCTTGAAAGAGAAGGAAGTACATCGATTGGTGGATAAATTCCTTTTCTATGAAGTGAACGAGAAAGAAAAATTTGCCCTTCGGTAATGTAGCCACTTAAATCAGGTATAGGGTGAGTTTTGTCATCATCAGGCATTGTAAGTATAGGCATAGTTGTAATGGAACCTTTTTTACCCTTTATTCTACCAGTTCTCTCATAAATTGTAGCAAGGTTTGTGTACATATATCCAGGGTAACCTCTTCTTCCCGGAACTTCTTTTCGTGCCGCAGAAACTTCTCTTAATGCTTCACAATAGTTTGTCATATCTGTAAGTATGACAAGCACATGTATATCAAGTTCAAAAGCAAGGTATTCAGCCATTGTCATAGCAAATCTTGGGACACTTATTCTTTCTATAACAGGGTCAGAAGCAAGATTAATAAACATTACAGATCTTTCAATGGCACCACTTTTCCTTAAGGATTCAATAAAGTAGTTTGCTTCTTCAAAAGTTACACCCATAGCTCCAAAAACAACTGCGAATTTTTCTTCTTTTCCTAAAACTTTAGCTTGTCTTGCAACCTGTAGAGCTACTTCATTATGAGGTAGACCTGCAGCAGAAAATATAGGAAGTTTTTGCCCTCTAACTAAGGTGTTCAGACCGTCTATTGCTGATATGCCTGTTTGAATAAACTCTGATGGATAGTCTCTTGCATAAGGATTTATAGGATTGCCAATTATTGGGACTGATTTTTCCTCAATTACATTTTCTCCACCATCAATCGGATTTCCAAATCCATCAAAAATTCTTCCTATGACATCGGGAGATAGTTTTAATTCAACAGGTTTTCCACTGAATCTCACTTTTGATTCAAGGATATTTAATTTCTCAGTGGATTCATACATTTGTACAAGAGCCCTTCCTTCAGAAGCTTCTAATACTTCACCATATCTAATACTCTTATCTGGTAAGTGCACAGAAACAAGCTCTCCAAATTTACATTCCTCAATATTATCAATTATAATCAATGGTCCAGCTATATCAGAAAGGCCTTTATATTCTTTAATCATATCCTACTTCTCCTTTGCTCTTTCTAATAACTCTTTAAAAGTTTTTTCTATTTCCTCTGTTAAATCACAATCATTAATTTTGTCTTCATTAATGTATTTAATTCTGCCAATTTTCTCTCTAATAGGAAGCTTTACAATTTCTTCTACAGTAAAACCTTTGTATAATATTTCCAAAGTTTTTTTGTAAAAATTTAAAATGTTATTAAGCATTAAGAACTGCTTTTTAGGACTAGTATAAGTATCAATATCGTCAAAAGCATTCTGATGTAAAAAATCTTCTTTAATTGAGTTAGCAGTTACCATTATTAACTTTTCTGATTCAGAGAGAGCATCCATGCCAACAAGTCTTACAATTTCTTGGAGTTCTGACTCTCTCTGCAATATACTCATTGCAAGTTCTCTATTTTCTTCCCATCGCGAGTCAACATTTTCAGAATAGTATTTATCAACCATTTCTGAGTATAGGGAATAGCTATTTAACCAATGAATTGCTGGAAAATGTCTTGCATAAGCGAGATTATCTTCAAGAGACCAGAAAACTTTTACAACCCTTAATGTTGCCTGAACAACTGGCTCTGACAAATCACCACCAGGAGGAGAAACTGCTCCAATAACGCTTAAGCTTCCTTCTTCATCTGAAAGAGTCTTAACTTTTCCTGATCTTTCATAAAAAGATGCAATTCGGGATGCAAGGTATGCAGGATAACCTTCTTCACCAGGCATTTCTTCAAGTCTACCAGAAATTTCTCTCATAGCTTCTGCCCACCTTGATGTTGAATCAGCCATTAAAGCAACACTATAACCCATATCTCTAAAGTATTCTGCTATAGTTATTCCAGTGAAAACTGATGCTTCTCTGGCAGCTACAGGCATATTAGATGTATTAGCAATTAAAATCGTTCGTTCCATAAGAGATCTGCCAGTTTTAGGGTCTTTAAGGAGAGGAAACTCCATTAAAACATCTGTCATTTCATTTCCTCTTTCACCGCAACCAACGTATACTATTATGTCTGCTTCAGCCCATTTTGCTAATTGGTGCTGAATTACAGTCTTTCCGCTTCCAAATGGCCCAGGCACACAGGCAGTACCACCATCTGCTACTGGAAAGAAAGTATCTATTACTCTCTGTCCTGTAGTTAGAGGTTTAGTGGGAACCATCTTTTCTTTGTAAGATCTGGGTGTTCTGACAGGCCATGTCGAAACCATCTTTAAGCTAATAACTTCATTTGAATTTTTAATCTCAACTTTTGCTATTTCATCATTTATTGTAAAATCATCTTCTTTTATCTCTTTAATAATTCCTTTTGTTGGTTGATTGTACAAGATAAAATGTTTGATTAGCTCTGTTTCTTGTATATATCCAATTTTCTCGAAAGGTTTTACTTCTTCTTCGACATTTTTAAGAGGAAAAAAATGCCATTTTTTATCATTTTGTAGTGGTGGAACATCAACTCCTCTTGTAATAAATGGTCCATATGAATCATAAATAACGGTTAATGGTCTCTGTATGCCATCATATATAGAACCTATTAAGCCTGGTCCCAATTGAACCGAGAGTGGTTCACCTTCTAAAATTACTGGTTCTCCTGGACTTAAACCTTGAGTTTCTTCGTAAACTTGGATATAAACTTTATCTCTATGAAGTTCTATGACTTCACCAAACAGTTTTTCATTTCCAACTCTTGCAATTTCAAACATTTGAGCCCTTGGTAAATCTTTGGCTATTATAAGAGGACCAGAGATGCTTACTATTTTTCCTTCATTCATTATTATTCTCACCACCTATCGAAATTAGATCAACTCCAACTGCCTTTCTTATCATTGAGCTTAAAGTATTTATTGCTAATTCTTTGCTTCCATCATTTGTTGGAATTGACATTATTATTGGTTTCTTCTCGCTTATTAAATTTTTATTCTCTTCATTTATTTGAGTAATGAAAGTCTCAGTTATAACTATAAAATTGTAAACTCCTGATTCTAATCCCTTTTTAAGATCTTCATTGAATTGTCGAACAGTTGATACTGGCAATATATCAAAAGAAATCATTTTAAAAATTCTAATAATTTCTCTTTCACCTATTATACAACCTTTTAGTTTATCCATATTTTAAAGATTCTCCGATAAAAGTTTTAATGTTGAATTGAAGTGATAAAAATATCTTATTTAGACTTAGTATTTCAAGAAGAAACCTTAAGAAATAAGAAATAATATAATTTAGACCATATGGTTCTTCTTTTTTTTCTTCTGCTATTGATTCTAATAAATTAAACCAGTAATTCTCGAAACTGAAAATTAGATTAAAGTTTATCTCTTTAATCGGAGAATTTTTAAGAAAAAAATCTTTAAAGAGAGAACTATCAATTTGAGAGGGAATATCTGAAAAAGATGACGAAAAAAGAGTTTCTAAAGACTCTTTACTTATATTTCCTGCTTCATAATAAATATTACATTCTTCATTATTTATACGAGCTCTGAATTGTTCAGTAATATTAAACTTATCAATTATATGAGATGAAATCTTTTTTGTATAACCTGTACCAGTATGAGCAATTAGGGATAACTCTATTAAATTATCTTTAAAATTTACAGTTGATGCTGATTTAAAAATATTTGGATCAAATTTGTAAATAACTGAGTGAATTAAAGAGAGAAAATTCAAAAGATAATTTTCTGGGAGTAATTCTACAACTTCGCTTAATTCTGTTAAATATCTTTTTAGGAGAATATTTTCAAAATCTAAAGAATCTTCAATTTTACCTTTAAATAGATATCTTTTTCCTTCTAAGTGCTGCAATAACTCAGTTGTATTCTTAAAACTGTTGAATAAACTTAGCTCTTCTTTTGAAATAAATAATTCTTCTCTTGCTTTAAGCAATCCTGAAGCATATGCATAATCCTCTTCTTTAGCTAAATGTTGTGTTCTTTTAGTCATTTATTGCGAATAATTCATTTATATATTTTGAGTTTCTATCAATGAAACTTTCAACAATTTCTGAGAATGGAAAAATGTACTTCTTATTAGAAACAACTATAGCTACTCCGCAATCTAAATCATTATCTACTCCACCAAATTTTATTGAATTAGGTATGTTGTTTAATTGTTGTTTAAATATATCTTCAGTGATTATGTTATGAAGTTCTTTGCTTACAATAAATATACCTTCTTTTATATTTGAAGACTTTAATGTGTGTTTTATAAATTTGCCAGGGTTATTTTTTACTTTTTCTAAAAGAGTAATAGTTAGTAAATTACTAATTTCTTCGATGAGATTATGTTTAATACGAAGTAATTTTTTTCTGTATTCTGATTCTATGAGAAATTTGGAATATGATAGTTTAGAGGAGAAGTCTTGATCAATTTTCTCTTTTTTCTCAATATATGAATCATTTAATTTAGCGAGCTCTGTATTAATATAATTTTCTACTTCTTCCTTTGTTCTTTTAAAAAGATTTTCAGCTTCTTCTCTTGCTTCTGAAATAACTACATCTTTAAGTCTGTCTAAGTCCATATCATTAAAATGCACTACCACCTATGAAGACGAGCAACAAGAATCCAGCAACAAAGGCTAAAAGTGCATAAGTTTCTACAAGGGCAGGTATAAGAAGAGCACCACCGGATTTCTCAGGTTGTCTGACAGTATAATTTATTGCAGCAGCTGAGTTTTTACCCTGATAAATTGCAGATATATATAAAACTATACCAATAAAAATAAAGCTAAAAAATAATGTTAGTCCTCTAAATATTGAAATAGGCTCTCCTTGATTAAAACCAAGCAAAATCATTCCAAGGAATGCAAGAACAAAGGAATACAAACCTTGTGTGGCAGGTAAAGCCATAATTACAAATAGTCTACCAAATAATTCAGGTTTTTCAGAAAGTGCACCTGCTGCCTGACTACCTGAAATATGCAATCCTTTGGAAGAACCTAATCCACCAAGCATTAAACAGGCAAACAAACCCACAATAGTCCAACCAATGCCAGTTGACATAAAGTATTTACTTAACAATTCAGCGAAAGTCACTCAAGATACCTCCTCTTTGATAATTATATTTTTTTGTATTTCAGAAAATGCTTTAAATTCTTCACCACCATTACTATAAAACCTACCGAAAAACTCATAGAAAAGTAGTCTTACTGGATGAACGAATGCTCCAAGAATACTTAGAAGTAAATTTAACAGGTGTGTTACTATCAAAACAATAATAACAAACAATGGACCAATTATCTTTATGTCTTTAAACATAAATGCAACAAGGTTAAATGACATTGCCATAGAAGATGTTGCAACTGAAAGTGCTAATAGCCTTAGGTATGAAAGAGAGTCAGCAAGAAGAGAAGAAACTCCATAACTACTTATTATTCCATAAATATTTAGAAAACCTTTGATTATGCGGTTGATTATTGATTTAGATTTAATGAAGCCACCTAAAAATATCATTATAAGACCTATAATCAATGCTCCGTAACCAAGGTTAATTAAATCTTTAGAAAATGTACCAGGACCTAAAAAATTGCCAGCAGCAATAACTCCACCAGGAATAAATATTAACCACGATAATTGGTCAAAAATTGCATCTTTATAATTTTTATTCTTTAAATTTGAAATCATTGCAAGAATAATTCCATACATTTGAGTAGCAACACCAAGTATCACTATAGCTATTAGCATTGTCATAATATCTTTCAAAGGATCGATAATTGTTAGGGAGTTTTTTATTTTTACTATTGGATTATTTGGATTAAGGTATGTTTCTGAAACTAGGTCTCCTCCCCATGATCCAGTAATAAGACCAAAAAAAGCAGCAGAGAATCCAGAATAATAAAAAAGTTTAAAAAAATTAACAGTACCTTTATCATATTTTTGTTTCTTCATAAAATAAAGACAGGTTAGAGATAAAAATAATCCGTAAAAAAGATCTCCAAATGCGATACCAAACAGTATTAAAAAAGCTACTGCAGTAAAAGGCGTTGGATCAATATCGCCATATTTGGGTATTCCAAACATTCTTATTATAAATTCAAAAGGTTTGAAAAACTCATTGTTTTTAAGTTTTACAGGGGCTTCGGGGTTATTTTTTATTTCTCTGATGTCATAATAAATTTGAGGATAATCTATTTCTATTGAGTTGATAACCTTTTCTTTTGATGAAGATAGTATATATCCTTCAACAAGAAACACTCTTTTAGAATCCGCAAATGCTCTTATTGCTTCGCATTTATATAATTCACTTTTTAAAACATCTGAAAAAAGAATTATTTTATCTTTCTCACAATTTAAGTTTTTAAGCTCTTTTTCTAATTCTTCTTTTCTTTTTTCTGCTGTTTTGAGCTTTGCTAAAAGTAAGTTTATATTTTCTAAAGGGGTGCCAGTTAAACTTGAAAAGTTAATTTCTAATAGTCCGATTTTCCTCGCTATTTCAACAATATCTTCAAACTTCGATGCTGGTATAACAAATACAAAGCCAAATATTTCATCATCTTTAGCATCAACTTCTGGTACTTCCAGTATGTAAGAATTTTCAATTAAGGAAGTGTATTTAATAAGTTCATTAAAAGTTTTACCGGAGGAGTAGAAGAATAATACTTTAACTTTTTTCCACTTTCTTATTTCTTCAAATCTAAAGTTTAAATTTTGAAAAGGTTTTAAATCTTTTAATTTTGCATTTAAAATAACAATTTCTTCCTCGGCTTTTCTTTTCTTCTCAAATTTATTTTTTACATTTAGATAAAATTCCTTTAAAGAGAAATCTTTCTTAATTTGTTCTATTTCTTCTAATGTAAAAATAGGCCTTTTTGGAATAAAATTTTCTATAAAAGATTGCTTTACAGGAGATACCTCTTCGAGAGCTTTAATTATATAGTCTGTTTTTGATAAATCTTCCCGGATCAGCATTTCTTCGTTTATATCAACTTTTGGGGGTTCACTCAAAGTAGAGACATCTTTAATGTGAACAGTACCTAATTTGTAAAGATAATTTCTAAAGTTTTTTAACTCTCTCTTTTTTACAACAAAAGAAATCTCAGAAAGTTCTTCTATAGCCATTCAGTTTTGTTACTCTTTGAAAATATCATTAATAAACATTTCTTTTATTTTATTAAAGGCTTCATCCTTCCTTTTAAGGATAATATCTTCTTCTTCGAGATATTTTTTTTCGAGAGATTTTCTCAAATCATTCTCCAAGTCATTAAGCTCTCTCTTTTTTTCTTCTAAGTATGAGTTTAGTTTTTCCTCAAGACTTGTTTTTTCAAAAGTAATTTTTTCTTTAGCTTCTTCTTTTAATTTTATTATTTCTTCGTTCGTGGAAGATATAATTTCATCAGCTTTTGCTTCAAGATTTTGAATTTCTCTAAAAATTTCGCTATTTATCATCTTAAATATCCTTTATATAAAAAATTTAATTATTTACAACCTTTATTTTATTGTTCTGTGTTAACCCTTGAATATCAGCTCCTTTTCTTTTGAGTTTATTTATAAATTCAACTACTTCTTCGGTAATTATTTCTCCTGGTATAAGTAATGGGATACCAGGTGGATATGGACAAATTACATCATAAGATATTGCACCTGCTGATTCACTAAATGGAATAAGTTCAGGAGTCTTTGAAAAAGTTAAAGTTGGAAGCATTTTAAGAGGAGGTATATTAGGCAGCTCTATTTCAAATTCATTATCCATAATTTTTTTATTTTCATCAAAATAAGTTAATGCTGAAATAAGTTTTTTAATATCTTCTGTACTACTCCCAGCTGTAATAAAGCAGAGAATATTATTCATATCTGAAAGTTCTATTTCGATATTAAATTTAGAATTTAGTATAGATTCCACCTCAAACCCTGAATAACCTGCATATTTTGTTGTAATAGTTAGCTTTGTAGGGTCAAAGTCGAAAACACCATCTTTTCCAATAATTTCATTTTTATCAAAACTTTTAATATATTTGAATTTTTTAATTTCAGCTCTTGCAAAATTTGCAATTTCTATCTCTCTATCAATTATTTCTTTTCCTTTGATAGCCATATAGCTTCTCACAGCATCTATTGACATCATAAAAAGATAAGAAGGCGATGATGTTTGTAAATAAGCAAGTAAGGTTTGAATTCTTTCTTTTTCAATTTTATCTTCATTTAAATGTAATATTGAAGTTTGAGTAAAGCTTGGAAGCGTTTTGTGAATGCTTTGAACAACCATATCTGCTCTTAAATCAACTGCTGATTTAGGTAAATAGGGGTTAAAATGGAAATGCACTCCATGAGCTTCATCAACCAAAACAGTTAATTTGTGATCTCTGGCTACTTTTATAAGACCATCTAAATCAGTAGCCATTCCATAATAGTTTGGAGAAGTTAGTAAAACTGCTTTTGCATCAGGATTTTTCATAATGCATTTTAAGAGATCATCTGGAGTTATGCCAGTAAAAATACCAAGTTCACTATTAAAATTTGATTGAATAAAAATTGGTTCGATTTGTCCTAACACCAACCCTGCTATTGCCGATCTATGAGAATTTCTCTGTAAAATAAGTTTTTCTTTTGGTTTTACTGAGGCGAGTATCATTGCAATGACTCCAACAGTGCTGCCATTAACGAGAAAGAATGAATAATCAGCTCCAAAAGCATCTGCAGCCAACTCCTGAGCTTTTTTAACAATACCAATAGGTTTGTGTAGGTAATCCAATCCTTCAACCTCTGTTAAGTCAGCAAGGTAGACGTTTTTACCGAAAAATTCAAGTAATTCAGGGGGAGCACCCCTTCCCCTCGTATGCCCAGGCATATGAAAGGATGTTCTACCTTTTGATATGTAATTTAAAACACTTTCGAAAAAAGGTTTTTTTGATTGATCTAATTTATTTTTCAATTATTTCTCACCTTTTTGTTTTTGATTATTGAAAGCAAATCTTTTAATTTATATGTATTTAGTACATCCTTTTTTTCGAGCCAACCTCTTCTTGCTGTAGCTACGCCAAATTTCATCATATTAAAGTGCTCTACATTGTGTGCATCAGTAGAAATTGCAATCATTACTCCCATTTCTTTAGCTTTTCTACAGTTTACATCACTTAAGTCTAATCTATCCCAGAAGGAATTAACTTCTAAAATAGTTCCAGTTTCAGCAGAAGCTTTAAAAATTTTATCAAGATCAATAGGATATGCTTCCCTCTCAGCAATTTTCCTACCTGTCGGATGACCAATTATGTTAACATATGGGTTATATATAGCACTTAAAATTCTATCTGTTAATTGTGATTCTGATTCCTTAAATCCAGTGTGTATTGAGGCTATAACAATATCAAACTCTTTTAAAACTTCATCTGGTAGATTTAGGGTACAATCACTTTTAATGTCTACTTCCACACCTGAGAGGATATACGGTTTTTTATCCATTTTGTTTAATTTACTTATTTTCTTAATTTGATCGAGAAAGTCAGGTGCTTTCATTCCTCCAGTAATTCCCATAGAAGAAGAATGATCCGTTATGGCAATGTAATCATATCCTAAAATTAAAGCTGCTTGCTGTAATTCCTCTATTGTATTCGAACCATCGCTTTGATATGTGTGAACATGTAAATCGCCTTTAATATCTGATATCTCTACAATTTTTGGCAGTTTGCCTTTAATGGCAAGTTCAATTTCGCCAGTATTTTCGCGCATCTCAGGTGGAATATAGGATAAACCAATTGAATCGAAAACTTCTTCTTCAGTTTTTCCTGCTATTTTTACACCATCCTTTACTCTAAATACTCCATATTCATTTATTTTTAAACCTTTAGAAACAGCTATTTTCCTTACTTCTATATTATGTGCTTTTGAGCCAGTAAAATAGTAAAGAGCTGCTCCATATTCAGAATCATCAACAACTCTAATGTCAACCTGAATTCCCATAGAAGTTCGAGCACTACTTTTTGTTTCTCCTTTAGCTAAGATTTCAGTAAAGTATGGTAAACCAGTGAAGGTTTCCATTACTTCTTGAGGTTTCTCTGAAGTGACAAGTATATCAATATCCCCTATCGTATCTTTCATTCTTCGAATGCTTCCAGCCACACTTATTTGCTTTAAAGGACTTTTAAGCTTTAAATCTTTAACGATTGTCTCTGCTAAAGGATAAACTCTTCCTAATGGAAACCTTTCTGCAAACTTTTTAACCTGCTCTAAACCTTTAAGTATATTTTCCTCAGTCTTTTTTCCAAAACCTTTTAGGTTTGATAGTTTACCGGATAGAACAGCTTCTTTAAGTTGCTCCTTATTGGTTATACCGAGCTCCTTCCATAGTTTTTGAATTGTTTTTGGTCCTAAACCTGGAATTGTTAGCAGGGATAATAACTCAGTGGGTATCTCTTTTTCAAGTTCTTCATAATATTTGAGTTTTCCAGTGTTTACCAACTCTATTATTTTTAAAGCAATACTTTCTCCAATACCAGGAAGATTATAAATTTCATCACTTTCTACAACTTCTTTTATATCTTTTGTTAAGGATCCTATTGTCAAAGCAGCTTTTTGATATGCTCTAACCTTAAAAGGATTTTCGCCCTTTATTTCTAACATCTCTGCAATTCTATTTAATATATCTGCTACTGTTGCATTATCCATTTTTTTCAAGTTTTTCTAACATTATTTCTTTAAGCAATTGAGGATTTGCTTTTCCATTAGTTTTTTTCATTGCTTCACCCATAAAAAATCCAAACAAATTTTTCTTTCCACTCCTATAAATTGAAACTTCTTTTGGATTATTAGCTATTATCTCTTCTATAATAGATTCTAATGCATCAGAATCACTTAATTGAAACAATCCTTTCTCTTTTATAATATCATCTGGCTCTTTACCTGTTAACATCATCTCTTCTAAAATTGTTTTACCAATTTTCCCAGATATTTTCCCTTCATTAATTAAAGTAAGCATTTTTGTAAAATTTTCAGGGTTTAATGGTACATCCTTTAAAGATTTGTTCATTTTGTTCAAGTTTTTTAATATCTCGGAACTTATCCAGTTTACAATTGTTTTGTAATCTTTATATAACTTTGTGCATCCATCGAAGAAACTAAGAATATCTTTAGACGATGTGAGGAGTTTAGCCTCTTCGTTTGATAAGCTGAAATTTTCAATTAAGCGCATATATGCATTATGCGGTAGCTCTGGTAAAGTGGTTCTGATTTTTTCAATCTCATCATTTTTAACTGAGAGCAAAAGTAAATCTGGTTCTGGGAAGTACCTATAATCATTTAATGTTTCTTTACTACGCATCAATATAGTTGTTTCATTCTTTTCATTGAAAGCTCTTGTTTCTGATAATACAGATTCGCCCTTGTCTAAGAGGTTGTTTTGCCTATCTATTTCAAATTTTATTGCCTTAACAACTGCTTTAAATGAATTTAAATTTTTTATCTCAACTTTAGTACCAAAATTACCTTCTACATCTTTCAATGATACGTTTACATCGCACCTTAATGCACCCTCTTCCATCTTTCCAGAAGATATACCTAAAAAATCAACAATTTCTTTGAGCTTTTCAAGGAATTCTCCTGCTTCTTCTGGAGAAGTAATATCAGGCTCAGTAACGAGTTCAATTAAAGGAATACCACATCTATTAAAGTCTACTAAAATCTCATCTTCCCCATGAATAAGCTTTGCAGAATCTTCTTCAAGGTGGATTCTCCTTATTCTAATATCTTTTCCCTCTATGCTTAATAATCCATTTTCTGATAAAGGTAAATCAAATTGAGTTATTTGATAACCTTTGGGGAGATCAGGGTAGAAATAATTTTTTCTGTAAAAGCTTGATACATTATTTATTTTACAGTTTAAAGATAAAGCAAGCATAATACCCATCTTTACAGCTTCTTTATTGACAACAGGTAAGGTTCCAGGGTAACCCAAGCAAATTTCACAGATATTACTGTTCGGAGAGGCTCCATAATTTGTTGGACAACTGCAAAACATTTTGCTCTTTGTAAGAAGTTGAATATGTATCTCTAAACCTATGACTGGTCTAAACATTTAGCTCTTCCTTGATATATTTTGAAATTTTGTAAAGTTTCTTTTCAGATAGCTTGCTTCCAATAACCTGTATTCCTACAGGTAATCCTGAATCACTCAAGCCAGCTGGAATATTTATGGAAGGTAAGCCTGCAAGAGAAGAAGGAATGGTAAATATATCTGAATAATACATTTTTAAAGGATCTTTCTTTTCCCCAAATTTAAATGGAAGAGTCGGAGTGGTCGGAGCTAATATGAAATCTACTTCATTTAAAATTGAGGTAAGTTCTCTACTTATAATGTTTCTTGCAAGAAGAGCTTTTTTATAAAATTTATCAATATAACCCTGCGATAGAGCAAATGTCCCAAGGAGTATTCTTCTCTTTACTTCTTTACCAAAATTAGATGTTCTTGTTGAATTAATTGTATCTTCAAAAGAGTTAGCATTATCTCTTGCTCCATAACGAATTCCATCAAACCTCGAAAGATTTGAGGAAGCTTCTGAATCAGCGATTATATGGTAAGCTGGTAGAGCATAATTATAATGAGGAAAAGAATATTGTGTTATAGTAAATTTTTCCATTAAGAGTTTTTTTACTTCCTCATACCTTTCGAAGATTTCTCTGTCAATTGTAATATCTTCAAATTCTTTAATGGTAGCAAATTTACCTATTAAGGTCTCATCTGGTAGATCATTGTAGCTTTTTATTGCTAAAGTAGTACTATCAAGATTGTCTTTTCCAGCAATTGTAGATAAAAGTAGGAACAGATCGTTTAAATTTCTTCCAATGGGACCAATTTGGTCAAGAGATGAAGCAAATGCTATAAGTCCATACCTCGAAACTAAACCATAAGTTGGCCTTAAACCATAAACTCCACAGAATGCAGCAGGTTGTCTCACGGAACCACCAGTATCTGAACCAAGAGATACTAATGCTTCTTTAGCGCTAACTGCTGCAGCTGAGCCTCCCGATGAACCTCCTGGAACAAACTCTTTTGAGTAAGGGTTTTTTGTTAATTTGAAGGCTGAATTCTCCGTTGATGAGCCCATAGCAAATTCATCAAGGTTAGTTTTACCTAAAATTATTGCTCCTGCATCTTTTAATCTTTCAACTACAGTCGCATCAAAAGTTGATTTATAACCTTTAAGGATATTAGAAGAGGCTTTTGTTTCATGACCTTTTACATTTATATTATCCTTAATAGCTATTGGAATACCGTAAAGTGGCATATCAAATTTTTTAAGCTTTGTTAATTTCTCTGCCTCTTTTAAAGCTTCTTCTTCAAACACCTCGATAAATGCATCAATTTCTGGCTCGATCTCTTTAATTCTTTTAAGATATTCAATGGAAACTTCTAAAGGCGTTAAATCACCACTTTTATAGTAAGATTTAAGTTCCGATATTGATAAAGACAATATTTCTAAATTATTCTTCATTTAGAATTTTTGGGACTTCCAAGAAATCATCTTTTATAAAAGGAAAGTTATCTTTAATTTTATCAATATTATTACAATTAATTGAAATATCTTCTCTTAAAGTTAAATATTCACTATTTTCTATTTCAACTGGTTCGTCTTCTAAATTTGAAATAATAGAGAATTCTTCTACAAGTTCTTTTAAGCTCAGTAAAAATTCTTCTCTTTCACTCTCTTTTAGAGAAACTTTAGACAGTCCACATAGATAATTTAAGAGTTCATTATCAAATTTCATTTAGTTGATTCTATCTAAGATCTCTTTTGTATCACGAGCTATCATTATCTCTTCATTTGTAAATATTACAAATACCTTAACTTTTGAGTCATCAGCTGATATTTCACGACTCTTTTTTAAGTCTGTATTATTACGATTCTTGTCAAGTTTAACTCCTAAAAATTCAAGGTCTGATAGTGCTAACTCTCTAATTTGTTCAGTATTCTCGCCTATTCCTGCTGTCATAACAATTGTATCTAGTCCACCCATAGCAGCAGCATAAGCCCCAATGTAATGTTTAACTCGATATGCAAAAATCTGTAATGCAAGTTTTGCCCTATAATCTCCGCTTTTAGCAGCAGCTACAACGTCTCTTGCATCATTAGATATTCCAGAAATACCAAGTAGTCCTGATTTTTTATTAAAGAGGTTGTCAACTTGATCAACTGTCAAATTTTTTGTTCTCATAAGGTAAAAAACTATAGCAGGGTCAACACTTCCACATCTTGTTCCCATCATTAAACCCTCCAATGGAGTAAAACCCATAGAGGTATCTATAGATTTACCATTTTTTATGGCAGCCATTGAAGCACCATTGCCAAGATGACAGGTAATAATTTTTAACTCATCTAATTTTTTGCCCATCATTTTTGCAGCTTCTAACGAAACGTATCTATGAGAAATTCCATGAAATCCGTATTTTCTAATTTTATCACTTTCATAAAGTTCATAAGGTAGTGGATAAATAAAAGCATAGTCAGGTAATGTGTGATGGAAAGCAGTATCAAATACAGCAACTTGTGGAGTATTGGGCATTACTTCTTTACATGCTAAAATTCCAGAAAGATTCGGTGGATTATGGAGAGGTGCAAGTGGAATTGATTTTTCTATCTCATCAATTACTTCCTGATTTATTAAAATTGAGGTGGAGAATTTTTCGCCTCCATGAACTACTCGATGGCCTACTGAATCTATCTCTGAAACGTCTTTAATGACACCAACATCTTCGCTTGTAAGTTTGTTTAAAATAACTGATAGTCCTATTGAGTGATTTTTTATTGATAGAGTATCCTTGCTGCCTTCAAATTTATATGTTTTATAACTGAATATCGCATCATCTGAACCGATTCTTTCAACTAAACCAGATGCAAGCTGTGTTTCGTCTTTCATATCGTAAAGTCTAAATTTAATCGAAGAACTTCCACAATTGAGAACAAGTATTAACATTATTATTAATCCTTTCGCTAATTTAATCAAATTTTTGTAAACTTTAACAATTAAAATTAAAAGCAGGATTCTACTAAATTCAAGTACTAAAATTAAATTGAGAGTTCAAGAATGAGTTTTTTGCACTCTCAACAAACCTTAAGATTC
>JAGPKI010000007.1:3887-7877 GCA_018054005.1 Caldisericia bacterium | reverse complement strand
ATTTAATCAAATTTTTGTAAACTTTAACAATTAAAATTAAAAGCAGGATTCTACTAAATTCAAGTACTAAAATTAAATTGAGAGTTCAAGAATGAGTTTTTTGCACTCTCAACAAACCTTAAGATTCTTACGAAAATAATAACTCCAAAATTGATCTTCCTTTTAATTAATTGATAAATTTATTCGAGTTTATTAAAATCAAACTTAAGCTATAGTAAATAAATTGAATTGTATAGCTATATAGATGCACACATAAGGATTAAAGTTATTATTTTCATGCTTGTGTTAAAGTGGTAATTTTACCTTATTAAAGTCACAAATAATAATATTATATTCTACAATTTTCTCTATCTATCTTTTTAATATATATTTATTTGAAAACATAAAACAAAAATTATATGAAACATCTTTAAAAACTATGAAAAATTTTATAACCCATGGATATAAAATTAATACTAATTTAATTTATCTAAATTTGATAAGCATTATCCTTAAAAAATCTATTTTGTATATTCTATGACATTTATTTAAGAATTAAAATGAAATCCAGTAACCCCTTATCACCAGTTTCAAATTTACCGCTAAATTCCTTAATATTTTCAAATTCAAAATAAATAACCAAATGGATTTCATTGTACATCCCGGAATAAGTCCTTGTTTTTACATCTTTTATATAGTCTTTCTCTTTTAATTTTAAAAGTTGAGCCTCCGCTTCACTTAATAAAATAGTGTTTTCAAAATCGATTGAAATCTCATTTTTTTCCTGATTGCTATAAACTGAACCAATTTTTATAGAGGGACAAATAGCGCCACCAGCAAGAAAAGTATCTTTAACTTCTGAAAAGCTGAACGAAATAGTTTTGTCCTTTTCAGTTATGCTTTTTAAACCAATCTTGTTTACGCTACTCCCTACAGAAACAAAACCTGTCAAGGGCTTAAAAGCATATTCTTTTGTTACTGTTCCTTTCTCTATTTCATATTTGAAATTATGTGGAAAATCCCTAAAAGCGTTCATAGTGTTTCGCCCATCGCAATAAAACAAAATAAAACCATTATCAAAAGAGACATCACTTATATAATCATCAGTATTCAAATTAATTGACTTGCAAACATTTTTATTTACTTCTATTAAAGCATAGTTGTAATTTGTAAGCGAAAGAATTGGTGAAATTTTATAAGATACCAAAAAATAATCGTTTGAGATCTTCTTAAGATTAAGTTCCTCTATAATATCTCCCTCTTTAACTCTACTATCTTCTGGATTTGACTTAATATAATCATCAAAAATGCTTAAAGCCTGATTATAAATACCAAGCTTATAAGGCTCATTTGACACATTATTTGTAATACTTTTTGAACAGCTACAAACTGTCAGAATAATAAATGAAGTAATTAAACAAATTAATAATTTTTGCTTTTTTATTGTTTTTTTCTTTTCTTCTTTCACTTTAAGCTTTCTCCTTCCATATTATCTGTCTTGCCCCTAACGTTTTTCGCTCTAACATCTCTTTGCATTTCTGTCACAACACAAGCAAGAAAATAATATTTTTAATCCTTTTCTTATGCCCATGATATAACTAAATTATCTAAATACAATCTCTTTGCCAAATATAATTTTATAGTTATTATTTTCAGAGTATTTTCAGAGGAATTAAATCTTTTTGAAAACTTTATTGCTCTTTCACATAAGATAAATTTGACTCATAACTATTAAACAGCTTCAAAGAGTAATATTTCGATGATATTATTCATAAAACAATTCAATTTAATGCTAATTATTTGTTAAAAACAAAATAATTTTTAAATTTCTGATAGTTGATTTCGGTAATGGTGCGATTTCTCTTATTATTCCAATGAAGAATAAGCTATAAAAAGTTTTTTGCATTGCCACTATATTTAAAAGAATCATTTATTGCTACTACAGGATCTCATCTTTTTTGTCTTCATTAATATATAAGTGCTATAAAAATATGGTATAAAAAAATTCTGTAATTCTTAGATACAAAAACTGGTTAATAGACATAGATTTACAATAGATACTTTCGGGAATGATGCTTACCTAGTAATCCTAAAGAAGCATCTTTTTAAGTGAGCCAAAGGATCTCTTTTTTTCATTCATTTACAAATTAATATAAACATAAATTAAAAAAGAAAATTACTGAGATTATTCGCTTATACTCACAATCACCGAGTAGTTATGAGAAGATTCTTAAGGATCTGTCCAAGAAGATGCATTATAAGAATGACTAAGAAATTATAAATACAAAGACATTAATATTCCTCACTAAATAAGAGATAATATTTAACTTAGGATTGATAAGTTAGAACTCTAATTTTTTCGTCTCATTCACAGACATAAGAACTCTCAAGATATTAAATATTAAAAATAAGAAAGTTAAACTATAATTAAAGTATTTGAAAGGAGAGCAAAAATGGATGAGTTAATAAAATCTGGAGAAATGAAGCTAAACTGGGTAAAAGATCATATGCCAATTCTCAATCTTATAGAAGAAAGATTTAAATCGGAATTGCCTTTTAAAGGTTTGAAAATAGGAGTATGCATTCATCTCGAAGCAAAAACAGCAAGATTGTGTGAACTCTTAAAAGTTGGTGGAGCAACAGTTTATTTAACAGGAAGTAATCCCTTATCAACTCAAGATGATGTAGCTGCTGCAGTGGGCAAGCGAGGAATAACAGTTTTTGCAAAACATGGTTGCTCGGAGGAAGAATACTTAGAGTTTATATCTAAAATGATAAATGAGAGACCAAATATAATTCTTGACGATGGCGGAGATACTGTAAACCTTATACATGAAAAATACCCGCAATATTTGAGTGATGTTTTAGGCGGGTGTGAAGAGACCACTACAGGAGTTTTAAGACTTAAAGCTAGAGAAAGAGAAGGAAAACTTAAATTCCCAATGATTCTTGTTAACGATGCACTTACAAAATATCTCTTTGATAATAGGTATGGTACTGGACAATCAGTATGGACTGCCATAACTAATATTACAAACCTGATAGTTGCTGGTAAAGTTATTGTTGTTGCAGGATATGGTTGGTGTGGAAAAGGTGTCGCGAACAGAGCAAAAGCCTTAGGAGGAAGAGTTATAATAACTGAAATTGATTCCATCAAAGCAATTGAGGCTCATATGGATGGCTTTGAAGTTATGCCTATGGAGAAAGCATGCCCCTTAGGAGATATATTTATCACAGTTACAGGATGTAAAGAGGTTATAACAAAAAGACACTTTGATCTTCTTAAAGATGGAGCAATATTATGTAATGCTGGGCACTTTAATGTTGAAGTAGATCATAGTGCCTTAGAAAAATATGCAATTTCGAAGAAAGAGGTTAGAAATAATATTGTTGAATATCTTCTTCCATCAAACAAAAGTTTGTATTTGCTCGCTGAAGGTAGATTAGTAAATCTCGCCGGAGGCGATGGACACCCAGCTGAGATTATGGATACGTCGTTTGCGTTGCAAGCTTTATGTGCAGAATACATTGCAAAAAATAAGCTTGAGCCTAAATTGTATAATGTACCTTATGAGATAGATTTAAATGTTGGAAAGCTAAAATTAAAAACTTTGAACATAGATATTGACTCATTAACTCCAGAACAGGAAGAATACCTTAAAGCTTATAATATGTAATTATCTAACTCAATATATTGTTCCTCCGAAAATAATAACTCCAAAAATATAAAATTATGATTGTTAAAGAATTTAGATTATTTAGTTATATCGTGGACATAAGAAAAAGATTAAAGTTATTATTTTCATGCTTGTGTTGCGGCAGATATACAAAGAAATGTTAAATAATATATAGAAAAATTTTATAACTGCAGTTAAAATATAATTATATGATAGATTTCTATTCATTTGGTAAAATTATAGTTGATGGGAAAAAGTATAATTCTGATTTAATAATAACACCTAAGTCTATTATATCTCCGTGGTGGAGAAAAGAGGGGCATTTTTTGATAAA
>JAGPKI010000007.1:0-3787 GCA_018054005.1 Caldisericia bacterium | reverse complement strand
AAAAAATTAAGTTTAGAGCCAGAGCTAATAATTACCGATGGACAGGGTATTGCACATCCAAGAAGAATGGGGGAGGCAACTCATCTTGGTTTGATAACTGAGATTCCAACAATAGGGTGTGCAAAGTCAAAACTCTATGGAATTTTCGAAGAACCCAATAGCAAAAAGGGTTCTTACACCATTCTTTATGACTTTGAAGGTTCACCCATTGGAGCAGTTCTCCGTTCAAAGGATAACACAAAACCAATTTTTGTTTCTCCTGGATACATGATAGATCTTGATACATCTTTAAAAGTTATTTTGAATTTAATAAGTAAATTTAGGATTCCCGATCCTCTGAGAATGGCACATACTTTATCGAAAAGATGAAAGATAGTCTTTATCATCTATATAGAAATCCAAACTATGCAATCATCGTCCCTTTAATATTTCTTCTATTTTATGGGTGCATTGCTATATATAGTGCTACTTACTCGCTTGGAACAAGTAGTATTATGTTATCAAGGCATCTTATATATATAGTAATTGGTCTAATAATTTTCTTTATTTTCACAATTCTTAAGAAAGAGACAATTCAGGATTTAAGCTTTATATTATATGGAATAACACTTCTTTTGTTGATTGCGTTAATAGGGTTAAAGTATTTACATGTAATACCTACTCCTGCAAGGTGGATACAAATCAAAGGTTTTACTTTTCAACCTTCGGAATTCATGAAAGTAGCACTTGTACTTGTTTTAAGTAAAATGTTTTCATCTGATTTATCAAAAGCAAAAATATATTTTTATTCAATAATATTAACTTTAATACCAGTTTTGCTCGTTCTTTTACAGCCAGACCTTGGAACTGCAGTTGTTTTTCTATTTATTTTTTTAATTACATGCTTTGTATCAAAATTAGGGTTTCCTTATGTATTATTAACTGTTTGTTTAGGATTAGTTTTTGTATTTTTATTTCGTGACGTTATCTTCCACGATTACCAGATAAGCAGACTTACATCATTTATAAATCCTCTGTCTGATCCTGAAGGCGAAGGATGGAGTGTAAGACAGGCATTAATTGCGATTGGTTCAGGTGGAATTTTCGGTAAAGGTTTTCTAAATGGAACTCAGTCAAAAATGGGATTTCTTCCAAATACTCAATATTCAGACTTTATATTTGCTGTAATAGGTGAGGAGTTTGGATTAATTGGTTCATTAGTACTAATATCCTTATTTACAATTCTTATATTTGCTTGCCTTAATCTGTCTTTTAAACTTGAAGACTACTTTAGTAAAGTAGCTGTATTAGGGATATGTGGGTATTTGTTCTTTCAAATATTTGTAAATATAGGTATGAATGTAGGATTAATGCCTATCACAGGTATTCCGCTACCATTTATAAGTTATGGTGGGAGTGCGTTGATTTCAAACCTTACTGGTATGGGGATAATATACAACGCCCAAATAAATAGAAAAACATTAGAATTTTAAGGTTGCTCTTTTTCTAAAAGAAAGTTACATTATATAAGATATGATTAAAATTCAAAGATTTACAAATATTTTTAGTAAGCTTACAATCATCTTTTTTATTGTATTAATGATTTTTTCTTTTATTCCATTTAATACCATTTTTGGATTAAGAGATATTGATGTTACTGTAAAACCAAGAAGAATAAATACTAAAGCTACTTATATTATAAAACTTAAATTA
The DNA here is from genome assembly GCA_018054005.1 of Caldisericia bacterium. Classification (GTDB taxonomy): domain Bacteria; phylum Caldisericota; class Caldisericia; order UBA6126; family JAGPKI01; genus JAGPKI01. Next base: position 2,095 of record JAGPKI010000007.1, on the reverse strand, counting down.
GATATTCCTTTGGAGGTTCATGATTGGATAAAAATAATTTGGCCAAAAGGTACAAAACTCCCAGTATTACCCGAAAATCCAGTAGAAAAAGAAAAAGAGCTAAAAAGGATTGTTGAATCAATTTTTATAGGAACTTCTCCATGTACTGCCTGCCAGGGTTTACCTGAAATAAACTACAAAGAAAATTCAATCAGGTTCAATATTCATATGGAGTTAAATCCAAATATTGAAGGTTATGAAACTACAACTATCACTGTAACAGATAGGGTAGGAATCATAAACCCGGAAAAACAAGGTAGTTACATTTTAAAAGTAGCAACTGCCAAAGAGGGGGTAGCTACTCAATCTAATCCTTACCTAATAGTAGAAAGTAAAATTGGAGAACCTTCTGGCATACCAGAAGTTACAGTTGAACCAACTAGCTATGGAGTAAATGCAATATATAATATAAAATTTAATGTTGGAATAGGTGGCGAACTATCATCAAACCAGAGCAGAATAAAAGTAAAATTCCCCAAGGAGACTCAATTGCCATTTATTTCAGATAAATTAAATCCAACATTTATAAAAGTTAATAATAAGCCTTTAGGAACAAGGTTTACTATATCTGAAAATATCATAACAATAATTTCACCTGTTAATGTGGAGAATAGCGGAGAAGTCATTGTTTGCTTTGATAGATCGGTTGGTATTATAAATCCTCTTAAACCAGGAGACTATACTCTTTTTGTTTCTACATCAGAAGATCCTGAGTGGGTTCAATCTAAACCCTATACAATTGAAAAAGATTCAATACAACTAATAATTGATCCTCCAAAAGTTAAGAAAATCGCTGAGTATTCATTTAGTTTTATCATTGAAAACCAATCCGTAATTGACCCAACTGCACCTTTTTATGTGCTTTTCCCTGAAAACATAAAATTAAACGATTCGATAGATAATAATGCAGTATTAATTAATAATGAGAGCCCAAGAGAGGTTAAAGTTAGAGAAAATATTGTATCAATTTACTCGTCCACTTATTATGAAAGTTCATCACTAATATCAATAACATTTACAAAAGAAGCAAAAATAAAAAACCCAGATAAAGAAAGTTTTGTTAAACTTGCATATAAACTTAGGGATACTGCTGAATGGAGATATACAAAAGAGGTTTTAATAAAAGAGGTAAAACTTGAAATAAAAAGTATAAATCTTGAACCAAACAATGCCAATGCTAATGCTAAATTCACTTTAGAGTTTACACTGGGCGGAGAAGGTGAACTAAAAGAAAACGATTCAATATTCATAAAGTTCGAGAACACGTTCAGTATCCCAAAAAGCATTGAGACTTCACTTGTTATTGTAAATAGCGAGCATCCAAAATCTTTAATCATTAATGATAGCAATTTATTGCAAATTATTGTAAATAAACCATTCCTATCAGAAGAAAATGTAATATTAATAATAGATAAAGAGGCTGGAATTATAAATCCTAAAAAAGGTGATGATTATTATACAATATCGATGTTTACTTCTTCTGAAAGGGAAGAGGTTTCTTCACCTCAATTTTATATTGCTCCACCTCTACCTGAAACAAAAATCATTCTCAAAGATGGTAAGATTGGTAAATCGGGGTTTTATATCTACCCCCCCATCCTTTCCTTTGAAGTTTCTGACCCTTCTAGTAAAACCTATTTTTGGTGGAATGATCAAAATGAAAATAAATTACTCTATACAGCACCTGCACCATTGGATTTTGGTCAATATAAAGCAAAACTCTACTACTTTTCTACTTCTGCTTATGGAGATGAAGAGCCAAAAGCAGCAGATATACTTGTAGATACAGTGCTTCCTGAATTAATAATTGATGAACCAACTGAAAAATACCATATAACAAATTTAAATCCATTTTTAGTGAAGGGAATTATTAGTAAGCAAGGAATAACAATTTATGGAGTTGACACATATTTAATTGACAATATTTTGTATATCAACCAAACAAAAGTCCCTGTCTCAGATACTGATGGTTCATTCTCTTATGATTTATCATTAACTGAAGGAGAGAATAAAGTATTAATAAGAGCAGAAGATATTGCAGGTAATTATGTAGAAA